>CAMYUO010000168.1 GCA_947302065.1 uncultured Clostridia bacterium
GGTCATCACAAAGATGAAAGTCAGCAGACATTCAACGATGAGTCCCGATGCAACGCTTCCGTGAACACCGCCAAGACCGTTTGAGCCGTAGCCGCCCGTTCTGTCGTAAACACGACCAAGACCGAAAATGCCGTACAGTATTCCGGCGCCGGCGAAACCGCCAAGGAACTGTGAAATAACGTATCCGCAGAAATCAGCGAGCTTTATCTCGCCTCTGATAAGGAATGCGAGCGAAACAGCGGGATTGATGTGACAGCCGGAGATGTTTCCGATGCAGTAAGCCATTGCCACGATAGAAAGACCGAAAGCAAGCGCTGTGAGTATGTATCCGCAGCCGTTATCTGCATTGCAGCCGACAAGCATCGCAGTACCGCAGCCGAGCGTAGTCAGAACGAGTGTGCCGATGAATTCGGCAATATACTTTTTCATACTTATTCTTCTTTCCGCATAATGCATTATTCAGGTCGAAACCTTAAAATCAGTATATCACTCACTTTTCTGTTTGTCAATAAAATGGGAAAAATAAATGCTATCTGAGAAAATTTTAGTACACTTGAATAAAAATGCCCGCCGTTTTCTATTCAAAAAAGAAATCGCAGGAATATATCTGTTGACAACGGCGCAGAAAGTGGTATAATCTTCTCATAGATTCAATACTTTCTGTTGAACAGAACGCAAGCAATGTGTTTATAAAAAACTGTGGTAACTATTAGTACATTGTATTAAATCGTGTATTTGGCAACTACAGAGTTTTATAATGGAGAAAATCAAATGAAAGAAAAGTTGATTTCACTTTTAAAAGGATTCTCTAATGATTCTGAGTTTATTAGAGGAATCATCGACCTTTTGTATAATGATAAAGACAAACAGACAATGATTGATTTCATTGAGCACGGAGAGAATCCAACAAGAGAAACGATTATTCTGTTTGCACTTGATATGGCTAATAAAAGAGACGAAAATCCCAAATGGGACGAACCGGTTTCCTACTAAACCGCTCTCAAACGAGAGCGGTTTTTTTCATACCAAAAAAAGAACTCCCCATAAGGAGAGTCCTTTATTTGCTTTATTCCGTTCGCAGTGCGACCACAGGGTCTTTCTTTGCCGCTATCCTTGACGGCAGCAAGCCTGCGATAAGCGTCAGCACGATGCTTATGCCAACAAGTATCACCGCACCGAGTACAGGTATCTGCGCACGCATATTTACGTCCGTCAGACTTGCGATTATCATGTTTATCGGTATCGTCAGCAGGTAGGAAATAAGAATTCCCAGTCCGCCCGCCACGAATCCGACGATAGCCGTCTCTGCGTTGAATACGTGCGAGATGTCCTTTTTCGATGCACCGATAGCACGCAGGATACCGATTTCTTTCGTTCTCTCGAGCACCGAGATGTAAGTGATGATACCTATCATGATCGACGAAACCACGAGGCTGATCGCAACGAAAGCGATAAGGATGTAGCTGATAGCGCTGATTATCGTAGTGATCGACGACATCATAAGTCCCACATAATCGGTGTACTCGATAGCGTCGTCCTCTCTGCCGTCAGCCTTTGCCTCTTCGTTGTACTTGTCGATTATCTCAACGATCTTTTCCTTTGATTCAAAATCCTTCGGGTAAATGTTGATGTAGCTCGGCTTCTGGAGTTCAGCGTATCCGAGCTTGGTCATGTTCTGATCGTATGTCGAGTCAGATGTCAGTCCGTCACCCTTTTTCAGCAGATCCATGCGTTCCTTTGTCATCTGCTGCATCAGCTGCATCTGCTCGGGAGTGAGCGACTCCATGTACTTCTTTTCCGACTCTGTCATCATTTCTTTCGGTGTCTGAGTGCCCATGCCCATCATGCCCGAGCCGCTCTGCTGTTGAGCCATAAGCTGCTGCTTCTGCGCATCTGTCAGCTTCGGAGTCTTTCCGTCACCGAATTTCAGTCCCGTGAAAACGTCTGTATCTTTGTCGGCAAGCTGTTCTTTGATGATCTCGCTCTTGCTCACCCTGTCAACGAGATAAGTTGCAAGATCGTGCCTGTAACCGATATTTCCGTTTATCGAAGCCGCTGCAGCGTCCTCGTTCGGTCTGATGATACCGACAACTTTTATCTCGGGAGCGCTCGAAAGAGCCTTTTTCATGAACTCTTCATCGCCTGACTTGTCGACCCATATGTTTCCCTGCTTTTCGTACCTGTCAGTCGGTGCGAGCAGCTTGAACCGCAGCGCCAGCATCTCATCGTAGGTGTAGCGCTTCTGTCCCGCATCAAGTCCCTCTATCTTCTGACCCGAGAATACCTTTGAAACGATGTTTTCAAGCGGCTTTTTGTCCAGCCAGCCCAGTGTGTAAAGCACATAATCGTGTATCTCGTTGTTCTTGTCGACTACCAGAACGACCTCGTCGTACTTTTCGGGGAACTTGCCTGCAAGCACATCGTACTGCTTTTTGAGCAGCTCGTCGTTGTCTATCATCTCGCCGAAGACATTCGTGCCTGTTCCGCCGAACATGCTTGCGCTCATTCCCGATGCGCTCTGCATCTGCGAGCTCATGCTGAACGATTCGCCCATGCCCATGTAGTCGCCGATAGTTGACGGGTTGACCTGCTCAACGCCCTTGGACGTGTCGCTGTTGTAGATGTACGGGGTAGTGGAGTAGGAATACTGTATGCTTGTAACGTACTTGTCAAGCTCCTTGTTGCCGTCAAGGAAATCCTTGAACTTTTCAAGGTTGTTTATCTTTGTTTCCTGCATGTATGAGTTTATCAGCTTGCTCATTCTGTTCTGCGAGTAAACATTGTCTTTGTCGTGGTCAACATCTTTCGAGTTGCGTCCTTCCGACATTATCTTGAGCATCGACTCCGTACTTGTCGTCGTCCTCGTCACAGTCAGCGGATAGCTTGAAAGCGTGTCGCTCTGTACCTGGTCGATGTAGACCTGCACGCCGTTAGAAAGCGACAGGATAAGTGCGATGCCTATGATACCGATGCTTCCCGCAAATGATGTAAGTATCGTCCTTGCCTTTTTGGTAAGCAGGTTGTTCTTTGAAAGCGACAGTGCCGTGAGGAAATTCATCGACGTTTTGAGCTTCTTGCGCTCTGCCTTTGCAGCCTTCTTTGCAGCTTTCTTGTCGAGTTTTTCCTTCGCCTCGGGAGCAGGGCAGGTGAACGGGTCTGAGTCGCTCACTACCTCGCCGTCGAGCAGCTTGATTATTCTCGAAGAATAAGTCTCGGCAAGCTCGGGGTTGTGCGTTACCATAACGATGAGCTTATCCTTGCTTATCTTTTTGAGTATCTCCATTATCTGAACACTCGTCTGGGTGTCCAGCGCACCTGTCGGCTCATCGGCAAGCAGTATATCAGGGTCGTTGACAAGAGCACGGGCAATAGCCACACGCTGCATCTGACCGCCTGACATCTGGTTAGGCTTTTTGTTCAGCTGGTCGCCGAGTCCGACCTGTTCAAGAGCTTCCTTAGCTCTCTTTTTTCTTTCCGACTTTGAAACGCCCGACAGCGTCAGCGCCAGTTCGACATTTGCGAGCACCGTCTGATGCGGGATAAGGTTGTAGCTCTGAAAAACAAAGCCGACCCTATGGTTTCTGTACGAATCCCAATCAGCGTCTTTAAAGTCTTTTGTGGACTTCTGGTTGATAACAAGGTCGCCCGAAGAATATTGGTCAAGACCGCCGACAATATTCAAAAGGGTAGTCTTACCGCAGCCCGACGGACCGAGTATCGACACGAACTCGCTGTCACGAAAGTCCATACTTACGCCTTTTAGAGCCTCAACGACAGTGTCGCCCGTTTTGTATGATTTGGTTATCTCTTTCAGACTGAGCATCTTACTTATCTGCTCCTTTCGTTTCTGTTTTCGCAACAATAACTAACGCATCTATTATATCATAACTTTTGCTTTTTATCAAGTGATTTTCGTGATTTTGTCAATTCAGCCAAATCACAGCTTGGCATTAGACTTGTTATGTGGTAAACACGCAAAAAAAGTCCGACCTGTATCGGTCGGACTTTTTCCCTTAAAGCATATGTCTCTCTTTGGCTCTCTTCTCGGGAATTTTTACACAAGCTGTAAACACAGCGTCTGAACGTTATTTGTACTGTTCACGGATGAGATCAAGCTGCTGCTTTGCGAGCTGTACGATCTTCTGCGGAGCAGTAACTCTCGCCTGATCGCCAAACTTGAAAAGCCAGCCCCAGAATGTCGGTGAGATCTGGACTTCGGTATTGATGTAGAAGGAGTGGTCAGAATTCTGATGACAAACTATCTTCTCTCCGAATCTGTCGATGACAGTTGAGAGCAGATGATTTTCGAACTCAAGGGTAACAGTCTCAAGCTCACCGCCATACATGCTGTATATTGACTGACAGTTTGTGACCTCCAGCTTTTCATCAGCGCTCAGTTCACGTCTTTTGTCGCTCATGTTCACGCTTACATTAGCCATTCTGTCGATCCTGTAACGGCATATCTTCTCATGCTTGTTGCAGTAGCATACGAGATAGTAGTTATCCTCTTCCCATACGGTAACGAATGGGGAAACGGTGTAAACCTCGCCGTCGTGCTTAAGGATCTTTTTCTTGTTGAAATTATAATCGTAATACTGGAAAGAGATAGTTCTCTTTTCAAATATACCTTCCTGGACTTTGTTCAGGTTGTAGTAGACTGATTCATTCAGCGCCTTGGAACGATTGTTTACAAACACATCACGTCTGAGCTGCTTCGCCTTGTATTCAGAGGTCAGACCCTGTATCTTTGCGATAAGCTCCTGTGATTTCTTCTTGGTGAGGAACTTGCAGGAAGCGATAGCGTCTACCAGCACGAAAAGCTCTTCGTCCTGGAAAGTCCTCGCACCGAGATAATATGCGTTCGAATGACCGTCCTTGGTTATCTCGATATCCATACCGCTGTCACACAGCGTCTTGATATCGTCATAGATAGTCTTTCTTTCTGCTTTGATGCCGTATTGTGCAAGTATCTCGATAAGTCTGTTTCCTGTGATGGAATGCTCATCGTCAGTCTTGCGCTCAAAATACTGCTTCATTGTCAGCAGCTTCTGTTTTTGTCTTGATAAACCTGCCAAGTTATTTTTCCTCCCCGCTGCGTTTCATATCCTTCACCTGTACCGTCGTTCCGTCAGGGCGCACTATGACCGTATTGTCAAGCTGCGCTGTCAGATTAGCGACGACACCTGCCCTGTACTCATTGCGAAGCTGCTCACGCTCGGCCTTTTCTGCCTCG
>CAMYUO010000169.1 GCA_947302065.1 uncultured Clostridia bacterium
GCTGCCTGACAGCGGCGACAGATACTATTCGACACCTTTGTTCACTGAATAAAATAAGCCTCATTGTAAAAACCGATGTTTCAAAATCTGAGACATCGGTTTTTGCTGTTATATGAAAAAGCGGCTCAGAGTCGTATTGTGTGGACTTTGAACCGCTTTGCTGTTTTAGTTTTCGCTTTGTATTTCGCTCGGCTGCTCGGGGTCGGGCTTTTGCTTTTTGAGGGCGTTCGTTGTGATGAGTGCTGTTATCGGAATGACAATGATACAGCCTGTTGCACTGAATAGTATCCTTATTATCTCGGCGGCGAATGTCTTTGCGTTGACTATCTGACCGAACGAATAATCACAGGTGTAAAACCATATCAGCAGCGTCATAAAATCGCCGAGGAACGCAAACATAAGTGTGTTTGTCGTGGTGCAGAGGATATCCTTTCCGATGTTTATTCCCGAACGGAAAAGCTCTTTTTTTGAAAGGTCTTTGTTGTTTTCGTGGACTTCATAAAGTGCAGATGAAATTGCTATCGACGAATCGACAGTTGCACCGATAAGGCTTATGAGTATCATCGAGATAGCGATGTCGGTAAAGTCGATTTTTACATCGTATGAGAACATATTTATTTCTTCATACGATTCATAGCCGAAGCCTGCGATGCGTGAAAGGTAAGTCATCAAGAATATCATCACCGAGAGTATCAGCAGAACTATTGTTACCGACTTGATGCTTGAAACAGTCTTGATGCTCTCGCCGTTGACCATGAACAGCATAACACAGCTGACGACAAAGCAGCCAATGAGCGAGCAGACAATGGCATTGAGACCGATAGCTATAAGGCAGAATATCGCCATGAGTATAAAATAGTTGAGCACCAGCGATGCGAACAGCTTGATGCCTCGCTTTTTGTCGATATAAAGCATCAGCAGGAAAAGAATAAGTGCAAGTATTATATTCATTTTGCAGCACCTCGCTTCATTATCCTTATCGCAACAAATGCGCTTATCGGTATGGTGATGACGATGCCTATGCTGCCGACGAGAAATCTTGACAATTCAAGTGAG
Organism: uncultured Clostridia bacterium; assembly: GCA_947302065.1. Classification (GTDB taxonomy): domain Bacteria; phylum Bacillota; class Clostridia; order Oscillospirales; family Ruminococcaceae; genus Hominimerdicola. The sequence goes on from CAMYUO010000169.1 coordinate 1,057, forward strand.
AAGTTGCTTGCGATGTAGTTCCTGATAAGGAAACCGTTTCGGATTGCAAGCACAAAAACAGGGAGTCCTGCACAGAGGTAGGTGAAAAAAAGCACGTTGCTCATTGTGCCCATTATATCCTTGCCTATCTCCTTGGCGGATTTGTTGAGCTCCTTTTCGGAGATGTCCTTGTTCTTTTCGATAAGCTCGCTCATAGATGAGCAGATAGTTATCGCAACGTCCATAACTGCGCCGATAGAGCCGATAAGCAGCTCGGGCATGATAATGTCCTCGGCTGGAACTGTAAGGAAGGATACCTCGTTGAAATTGATGCCCTTGTAATTCGTCGTTTTGATGACGATGAGCAGGAGAGTGAGCATCACGCCTGTTGAGATGACGACCGAGACGACTGCTGCAAGAGTCTTTTTGTTAAGTCCGCTTGCGAGCATCAGCGACAGCACCGAGAATACTATCATTTCGATAACGCACAGCACCAGCAGGTTGACGCCTTTGTCATAAAGGAAAAGCCCGACATAGAATATCACCGAGTTTATCAGCACGCTTGCGACCGACAAAAGACCTTTGTATGAGCCGACGAAATAGATAAGTATGATAAACACCGCTGCGATGAGCGCAAGATAAAAGTCCCTTTTGAGCTGAAGCTCTGTGCCGTCGACGAACACTTTGTCGCCGACACGGAAACGGTCTGTCACGACAGAAGAATACGTTTCCTCATAGAGAAACTCTTTTTCCTCGCCTTTTTGCCTGCCGTTGAGCACTTCGCCCGTTATGCGCCGTGTGTAGTGCGTTTCTTCAAGCCCCATGGTATTGCGTGAGGTCTCTTCGCTGACGGTATCTATATTTGTTATTTTCATTATCTGCTGTGAGTATAAAAAGTCGTCGTTGTAAACGAAAACGAGTGCGGCGACTGACAGCAGTATAAGAATTATCAGAACTGATCTTTTCATAAACACCACCGAATGAGTTTTCTTCATATTAGATTATACACTCTTTTCCGGCAATTACAATAGGCTTATTGATTTTTGGCAAAACGAAAACGCCCACACTTGCGTATGAACGTTTCATTTTATATAACTCTCTCTTCTGGATAGGTCAGTTTAGCCGGCGTAGCCGTAGCCGCATTCACCCGGGTGCTTGCCAAAGGCGTTAGTGACGAGTGCGCTCTGCTCAGCCTCATCATAGCAGTAACCTGCCTCGCCGGGATTCTTGGCATTTACGATCTTTGTTTCAGCCTGATTCTGATTTACATCATAGCAGCAGCCTGCTTCACCGGGGTGCTTGACGTATGTTGTTGTAGTTGTTGCTGCAACAGCCTGCTGCTGATTAGCTTCATAGCAGTAGCCTGCTTCGCCGGGGTGCTTGACGTATGTTGTCGTAGTTGTTGCTACAGCCTGATTCTGATTTACTTCATAGCAGTATCCAGCTTCGCCGGGGTGTTTGCCGTTTGCAGTTGTTGTTACGATCTGCTGCTGGTTCACATCGTAGCAGTAACCTGCTTCGCCGGGATGTTTGCCATTGGTATTTGTCTGGGTATTTGTTTCCGTCTTTGTTGTGGTCGTTGTGACGGGTGATGTTGCTGTTGTCGTCGTGGTCTGAACAGCCTCATGTGATCTGAAAGAATTCTTCTTTGGTGCGCTGTCTATATGTGATGCAGATGCTGTGAAAACAGCGATTCCTGTGATTACTGCTGTTGCAGCCAGCAAAGCGCAGAACGATGCAAATATCTTTCTGTTAGCTGATCTTATCTTACTTTCTTTTGAATTGTTGTTGGTGTTGTTAGTGTCAGTCATGATCCTCGTCTCCTTTTCATCTCGATTTTGTCGATTTTTACCTTGCTATGTACACATCATAACACTATATACAGAACTTTACAATAGACAATTAGCGCCCGTGGTGTAGCTTAAACTACTCTTTTTGCGGCTCGTGTAGTATTTTTTACACCTGTTATACAAATTGTAGCATAGTTTTTTCAAAAATATGACGAAATTTTGATGAAATGCTCAATTTGCACTTGAAATTCAAGGATATTTGTGGTATAATATACAAAATTGTATGATCCTATATAGATCGGAGGCGTGAATATGGACTTTCAGGCAATGGTCGACGGCATAGATGCCTATGCTTGTGTCGTTTCGGTCGAGAAAACGACTGACGGCAGCTATGGTAAACTGCGCATCATGACCGGCAATAAGCAATATATCGACTCGATAGAAAATCCGCTTGGCGGCGTTGAGATGCTGACAAGGAAATTTGAGCCGAACAGCGAATATACCAATTATATGACAAGGGATATGAATTTTGAGGATTCCTGTTATCAGGCTGCTTTGAACAAAAGAAGCGTTCATTCATATGCACACCCCGACAGGTTCGATGTATGGTTCAATATGTCGTTCGTGCCTGTAGTATCTGATAACGAACAGTTCGGATACTGCATGTATATAATGGAGATAGATTTCAAGCCCGATGCAAAGAGAATGTCAGCTATCTCGTCAGAGATAGCATCATCTGTCCTTGAGACCTGTATCAAGCTGCGTGACCCCGAGGATTTCAACAAAGCGATGAACGATATTTGCGAAGACATACGTGACCTTTGCGAATCGGAGCACTGCTGTATACTGCTCATGGATACAGCAAAGCGCACCTGTTCGGTTCTTTGTGAGGCGTTTTCAAAGGATACGAAGCTTTTGCCTATGGCTACATACGTAGATGATTCGTTCTATGATATCGCAGATTCCTGGAAGGATACAATTGCAGGCAGCAATTGCCTTATCGCTAAGAACGATCACGACTGGGAGATCGTCAAGGAGCGCAATCCGCTGTGGTATGAGTCTATCAGCGGCGCAGGCGGTAAAACTATCGTACTTTTTCCGCTTATTTTCAAAGGTGAGCTTTTCGGTTATATCTGGGCTATCAACTTCAAGGCTGAAAAGGCAGGCAGCATCAAGGAAACGCTCGAACTTACAGCATTTATCCTTGCTTCTGAGATATACAGCAACAGGCTGTTTGAACGTCTGCTCGTTCTCAGCTCCCGTGATATGCTCACAGGCATAATGAACCGCAACGAGATGAACAACTATGTTGACAGGCTCGCAGCTGATGACAGTCATAAGTCTGTCGGTGTGCTGTTTGCCGATCTCAACGGCTTGAAGGTCATCAATGACACCGACGGTCACGTTGCAGGCGACAATCTGCTCAATGATGCAGCAGGCGTTCTGCGGAAGGTCTTTAACTTGTATGAGGTGTTCCGTGCGGGCGGTGATGAGTTCGTCGCAATAATCACAGGCACGACCGAGGAAGAACTTGCACAGAAAGCCGAGGCACTGCGCCGGGAGACTGAGGGACACAAGGACCTTGTGTTTGCTGTCGGAACAGCGTTTGAGGAAGATGCGGCTGATATCCGCAGAGCACTGCACCTTGCCGATCAGCGTATGTATGTTGATAAAAAGAAATACTACAAGCTCAATCCGGACAAGAAGTATATTGTCAAAGCTGTGCAGTAAGCTATACAAATGATAATGCCCGATCACTGTAATAAGTGGTCGGGCAGTTTTGTTATTTGCCGTAGAATACTCTGTCGTAGTAGTCGCTCGTTTTTTCAAGCTGGTCTTTGTACTCCTGCTCGCCGAGCTTTTCGCACAGCGTCGGGGTCTTTGAGAAAAGGTCTGTGCCGAGACCGAGCCTGTCGCCCTTGATATCGACGCCAATCGCCGAAAGGGTAGACGGGAACATATCAAGTGATGAGAACAGACGGTTCTGCGTGTTGTCTGCGGTTTTTGCAGGGTTGATAAAGCAGTTGTAAGTCGTTCTTTCATAGTCGTCGTCGATATCTACCTTGGTGGTCTTTTTGTTGCCGAGGTGGTCGCCGACAAGTATTATAGTGGTGTTCTCGTAGAATGGCTGCTGCTTTACCCAGTTGACAAAGTCGAGCGTCTGGCGTGAGGTGCAGTCAACAGATGCAAGGTAATCGTTCCTGATGCTGCTGTCGCAGTTCGGGCAGCGGTGACCGCTTTCAAACGTGTGGGTATCCATTGTGTACATCGTCACAAAGAAGGGCTTATTCTTTTTGGAAATGTCGGTAATAAGCTCTTTTGTGATGTCGAACAGCTTTCTGTCCTCGATGCCCCATTTCCACATATAATCGGCGCTCTCGTCGGTG
>CAMYUO010000170.1 GCA_947302065.1 uncultured Clostridia bacterium
TCAGCGGTGAAAATACCTCACCTACCATCTATCTTGATGATTACCATAACGAGATAATCGTCATCGGCAGGGTGCTGGAAATAAGACGTGACTTATCACAGGAGGACGAAAAAAATGAACAAGGTCATTGAAGCGATGCTCGAAAGGCGGAGCATCAAAGCCTACAACGACGTTCAGGTCACCGACGAGGAGCTTGAACAGATAATCAGGTGCGGTCTTTATGCACCTAACGGCATGAGCGCACAGGCACCGATATTCATCGCCGTGCGTGACAAGCAGACAAGAGACCTGCTGAGCAAACTAAATGCAGGTGTTATGGGAACGGACAGTGACCCGTTCTATGGAGCACCCTGCGTCATCTGCGTGCTTGCAGACAAACAAAGGAGCACCGCAGTCGAGGACGGCAGCCTTGCGATAGGAAATATGTGCCTCGCCGCACATTCGCTGGGACTCGCTTCCTGCTGGATACACAGATGCAGACAGGTCTTTGAATCAGCCGAGGGAAAAGCTCTGCTCGATAAATGGGGTGTTTCGGGCGAGTATGTCGGCGTTGGATTCTGTATCCTCGGTCACGGCACACAGGATAAACAAGCCGCCGAGAGAAAAGTTGGCAGAGTCTACTATGTAGACTAAAAAATAAAAACCAAAAAAATAAGAAAGTAAAATGGGGGACAAAAAATGAATAAGATCAAAAAAACTCTGGCACTTATAGTGTCTGTTCTCGCTATGGCTGCCGTGTTCGCAGGCTGTTCCGAGTCATCATCAGCTTCCGACGCATCAAGCTCAAAGGCAGACAGCTCGTCAAGCTCATCATCGTCCGAGATAACAGGCGATGCTTCGAGCAATTCGTCAAGTGATCCTTCATCTTCACAGGCGGACAGCTCATCTCAGCCCGATGATTCTTCTTCCGCAGCGCAGACCGAGCAGACCACCAAAGCGACCGAGCAGACAACATCTGAACCCGGCGAGACCACAAAAACAAGTGAAACACAGCCGCAGCAGACCGAAAAGACCACAACTACCACAAAATCAGCAATCAAGACCAGCGTTACAAAGGCTGAGCTCAAAGCTGCATCAGAGGCAGCCGTAAAGGAATCTCACGCAATGGCAAAACAAAGCGGTTTTACGATAGAAGACGAGGGTGAGGTCATCAATACCGATACCGAGTACGGCTATTGGGTCTATTACCATATCGACAAGAACCACGACGGACTGGCAACTGATTTTGTCGGCATATGGAAAGCACAGATAAACAAAAAAGGCGAGCTGGAAGTAAAGCTGTATACACCGATGCCGGGCGAGGATAAGAACAAGCTGGAAAGCTTTACTGTAGACTTTGATAAAGCAAACGGTCTTGCCCTTATCAAAACTACCGGAAAATAAATATATAACTATTTTAAGGAGTGTGTTCAATGAAGAAATCAGAAGTCCTTATCACTGCGGTGATCATACTTATCGCATCTGCACTTGCAATAGGTGCTATATTCCTGTTTACCAAGGAAGACAAAGACGATTCCTCGTCAAAAAAGGACAAGTCCAGCTCTGTGAGCCAGACCGACAGCTCAAGCGAGGCTGAGACCACGACCACGACTATGACCGAGGAAACGACAGAGGAAACAACTTCTGAGCCTGAGGAAACAACAAAGGAAACCGAGGCTACCAAGGAAACTACTGCGACCAAGAAGACCACCAAGAAAGAGACCACCAAGGCAACCACAACACAGGCTGCCACTACAACGAAGCAGCGGACTACAACAACTACTACCACCAGAGCAACTACCAGGAGAACTACTACCGCATCTTCCAAGCAGACAACTAAAGCTACTACAAAGAGACCGCCAACATCAGGCGAACTGCATCAGGCAGCACTCAGCGCAGCAAATGCAGCAAGAAACTATGGTATCTCCAAGGGCTGGTACACCACTAACCCTGTCGGCTCAGGCGCAAGCGTAAGCATAACATTCTCCACCGACTACTATAGCCCGACAGGCGGTTCAAAGACCCTGACCGTAACATTCACCGCAAGCGGTGCAACATATGACAGCATCACCGTAAGCGCAAGCCCTGCAAATTATATGTCCACACTTGGCAGCATCTAAACCATAAAAACCAAACTACCCGAGGATAAAATCTTCGGGTAGTTTTTCATTTCAACAGCTAACAAACTTGCAGCGCTTTTTCTCGGGGGCTTTCCGGTCAGCCCCATTCGGATACAAACACTTATAATTTGCACAAATATCAGATAATTATCGACGCAGTATGCGTGCTACACAATTGGAAAGACCTCTTGAAAGTGTCTTTCTTCAAATCTTACTCTGAGCCTTAGTCAAAAACAGGCATATGGGTCTTCGTACCCATATGCCTGTTTTTCATTAAAAGTTTTAGGGGTTGGGGGATAAGCGACCTGCAGTCGCTTGCGAGGATACCCAACGGGTATCCTCGGGGGAGTGACAGAGTAACCGTTACCACGGTTACTCCCGAGAGAACGGCAGCGCCGTTCTCGTCCTTTCTTCAAAAGGGTCCTCCCCAATTATGCCGTTATTTAGGTTGCTTCATTGTCAGCGAGATGCGTTTGCGTTTGAGATCAACGCCCAGCACCCAGACCTTGACAACATCACCGACCTTGACAACTTCAAGCGGATGCTTGATAAACTTGTTGCACATCTGCGAGATATGAACAAGCCCGTCCTCGTGAACACCAATGTCCACAAATGCGCCAAAATCAATAACATTGCGCACCGTGCCCATAAGCTCCATTCCCTCTTTGAGATCTGAAAGCTCCATGATGTCACCGCTGCGCATAAGCGGCGGCGGCAGCTCGTCACGAGGGTCACGACCCGGCTTTTCAAGCTCCTTTACAATGTCTTCCAGCGTCGGTATGCCAACACCGATGTCCTGCGCCAGCTTGCTGATGCCTACGCTCTTGACCTTTTTGTCGATAAGCTCCTTGTCACCCATGTCCGCAACGGTAAATCCGCATTCGCTGATAAGCGCCTTAGCCGCAGCGTAAGACTCAGGGTGAACGCCCGTGTTGTCCAATGGGTCTTTCGCACCCGGAACACGCAGGAATCCTGCGCACTGCTCAAATGCCTTCGCACCCAGCTTCGCAACTTTCATAAGCTGCTTTCTGTCCGTGAATGCGCCGTTTTCCTCACGGTATGCCACAATGTTCTTCGCCACCGTGCTGTTTATGCCCGAAATGTACGATAACAGCGAGTACGACGCAGTGTTGAGGTCAACTCCGACAGAGTTTACGCAGTCCTCAACAACACCTCTCAGAGCCTCGTCCATGCGGGCCTGGGGCATGTCATGCTGATACTGTCCCACACCGATAGCCTTAGGGTCTATCTTTACAAGCTCTGCCAGCGGATCCTGCATTCTCCTTGCAATAGATACCGCCGAACGCAGCGAAACATCATAATCGGGGAACTCCTCTGCCGCCAGCTTGGAAGCCGAGTAAACAGACGCTCCTGCCTCTGATACTACCATGTATGATACCTTCTGCGGTATCTCCTTTATAAGCTCCGCCACGAACTGCTCGGATTCTCTCGATGCCGTGCCGTTTCCAATTGCGATAGTAGTGACCTTTGAGCGCTCTATCATCTTCGAGATTATGCGCTTTGCCTTTTCCGTCTCTTTTCTCGGCGGCGTAAGGTAAACTATGCTCGTGTCGAGCACCTTTCCCGTCTCGTCAACGACCGCTATCTTGCAGCCGTGAGCGTATCCGGGGTCAAGTCCCAGCGTCACCGTGCCCTTAACAGGCGGCGCCATGAGCAGCTGCCTCAGGTTTGACGAAAATACCTTGATAGCGCCCTCCTGCGCCTTCTGTGAAAGCTCCGAGCGTATCTCACGCTCGATAGACGGATATATCAGCCTCTTGTAGCTGTCCACACAAGCCGCCTCGACCAGCTTTCCGCAGGCGGATTCGTTCTTGACATATCGTGACGTAACAGCCCTCTCGCCCGCACCCTCGGGAACGTCTACTCCGACCTTGAGCGCTCCCTCTTTTTCACCTCTGTCCAGCGCAAGTATGCGGTGCCCTGCGACCTTTGAGATGCCCTCTGAAAACTCAAAATAATTCTGATATACCGCATCAGCCTCATCGCCCGATGCAGCCGACGTTATCTTTCCTATCTGCGCAAACAAAGTGCGCAGGTACTTTCTCAGCTCCGCAGAATCCGAAATGTCCTCTGCGATTATGTCCATCGCACCCTGCAAAGCCTCCTCGGTGCTTGCAACGCCCTTTTCCTCGCTGATGTACTTTTCAGCCTCAGCATTCGGGTCGCCGCTTCCCTGCTCCAGCACAAAAGCTGCCAGCTCCTCAAGACCTTTTTCACGGGCAATGCTCGCCCTTGTCTTTCTCTTTGGCTTGAACGGGCGGTATATGTCCTCCACCTCAACAAGCGTCATCGCATCATTTATAGCCTTTTCAAGCTCGTCTGTCATCTTCTCCTGCTCCGTTATCGACGAGCGTACCTCCTGCTTGCGCTTTTCAAGATTGCGCAGATAGGTCAGCCTGTCAAACAGCTCACGCAGTATCTGGTCGTCCAGCGAGCCTGTAACTTCCTTGCGGTATCTGGCAATAAAAGGAATAGTCTTGTCATCATCTATGAGCGCAACAGTGTTGTCCACCTGTTCCAGTGTTGCGTTGATATCCATTTTCATTCTCCGTTTCGTGTGATTTGTATGATAAGTATACCACATTTTCGCCCAAAAGTCAAAACGCAATGCTCAAAACTGCACAAAATGCCCGATAAATCAAAGAAATATGCGCAAAGACTTGACTTTTTATGAAAAAAGTAATATAATTTAAAAGTGAATGTATCTAAATAATTGTAATATTTTTGGAATACATAAGATTATGGCGACATAACAGATTCTTATTAGGAGGATTCAAGGTGAAAAAAGCTAAAAAACCTGTGTTTTTCATAGTGTTTTTCTGCATACTGGCGTTTGCCTACGTGACATTCTTCGGTGTGCATACCTACTATGGTGACACTAAACACGTCTATATAAAAGGTGCAAGCGAGATACGCTGGGGTATCGACATCAAGGGCTGGGCAGACCAGTTGAGCGACGCGCTCGCAAGCGCATTTGAGAACGGCGAGAACATGGCCAAAGCCTACCGCGACACCGTTACGAGCATCCTGCAACAGA
>CAMYUO010000171.1 GCA_947302065.1 uncultured Clostridia bacterium
AGCAGGTAGGCGACGACAACATCATTATCTTCGGTATGAACGTTGACGAGGTAAATGCTTGCAAGGGCACATACAGACCTATCGACATCTATAACAGCAACCAGACCATTAAGGCAGCTGTTGATAAGCTCCAGAGCGGCATCAACGGCAACCACTTCAACGAGATCGCAGAGAATCTCAAGACTCAGGATCCATATATGGCTCTCAAGGACTTTGATTCTTACCAGCAGGCACAGAAGTACGCTTCAGAGTGCTATGCAGACAAGATGAAGTGGCAGAAGATGAGCCTTGCGAACATCGCAGGTGCAGGCATCTTCTCCGCAGACAGATCTGTTGAGGAGTACGCAAAGGACATCTGGGGACTTACCAAGTAATATAAAAACAGCCATACTTTTCGTATGGCTGTTTTTTAAGTGAATAGTGAAACAGTGAATAATGAATAGTTATGGTATCGCCTTGCGGCGATGATATTTTCATGCATCATTAAATGCTGTTTGTCCCGCTTTTCTTGTCTTTGTACAATAATCGAGGTAAGCCCTTTGAAAAAGTGTTTCTTTCAGACTCTCTTGGAGTCTCTCACTACTTTTTCAGTATCAGGGGTTATCTCCTGATACTGAAAAAGCAATAAAAGGTTTCTGAGGGGAGTTTGAGGGGAACTCTTCTCCAAAAGAGTTCCCCTCAATTACTGTGCGAGGTGAGGTACATGGATAAACAGCAGTTTTACAATGCCTGTGAGAAGATCATAGGCTCACAGCGTGAGCGCAAGGGCATTGGCACGCTGGGCGAGAAAACGCTGCACGCTGTGCTGAAAAACTACTATGAGCCTCACGAGGAAAACCACGAGATAAAAGTCGGGCGCTTTTTTGCGGACATCGTCGGAGAACAGGGCGTTATCGAGATACAGACAAGAAATTTCGGGAGCCTTGTCGAAAAGCTGGACAACTTTCTGGAGTTCTGCGAGGTGACCGTCGTCTATCCCCTGCCTGCACTGAAATATGTGTGCTGGCTCGATATGGATACGGGCGAGCTTTCGCAAAAGCACAGATCTCCCAAAAAGTGCCGCATATACGACGCTTTCAAGGAGATCATAAGAATAAAGTATGCGCTCGACAACCCGAGATTTCACCTTGTGCTGTGCTTTCTCGAGGTCGATGAGATACGCTATCTCAACGGCTGGTCTGAAAACAAAAAGCGTGGCTCGTCACGCTGCGACCGCATACCAAAAGACATCATCGAGGAAGTGCGGTTTGACAGTGTGAGCGATTACAGGCGCTTTATACCCGACTGTCTGCCCGTGGAATTCACCTCTGCGCATTACGCAAAGGCGTGCAAAATCGACAAGAACCTCGCATCAAGCGGACTGAATATCCTCAATTATCTCGGCCTGGTCGAACGTGTCGGCAAAAAGGGCAGAAGCTTTATTTAAAGGGTGGTAGAACAATGAACTGCAAGATAGCATCACTTTACATCTGCGTTAAGGATATGGACAGGGCGGTAAGCTTTTACGAGCAGCTTTTTGATATGCCCGTGACCGAGAAAGACGAGATCTACAGCGTTTTCGAGGTCGGCTCGTTCAGATTCGGGCTGTTTGCATATGAAAAGAAAGGCGAACCGCATGAGTTCGGCTCAAACTGTCTGCCAAGCATCAGCTTTGAGAGCCTTGAACTGCTCAAAAGTAAGCTCGATGGAAAAGAAATATGCTTTGAGCTGACAAAAATAAAGACAAACTGGGTGGCGGAGATAATCGACAGCGAAGGAAACCACATAGAACTGACCGCACCCGACAAATAAATTTGCCTGATAGTCTTTACAAAAGGCGGATTATTTTATATAATATATGTGTATGGATTTTTCACTAACGTGTTTATATAAAGGAATGGTAAAATGAAACTCAGAACGAAACTGCGCAGAGTGATGTGCTTTATGCTCGCCTTGCTTATGATATTGCCGTCGCTCACAGCCTCAGCTGTCAATTTCAAGCCCGTAGAGTCGCTTGACAAGGACGGCAAGCCTGTTGAACTCAAACTGCGCTCAAAAGCCGTCAGCATAATAGATATGGAAACGGGCGACAGCGTGTATGAGCTGAACTCGGAAAAGGAACTGCCCATCGCAACGATGAACATGCTGATGACCTGCCTTATCATCGTCGAAAAATATCAGGACATACAGGCGCTCAAAAGCAATTCTGCCAGCGCAGGCAGCGAGGCTTACGACGAGCTTTTTGAAAAAGGCACGCCGACAGCCGATATCCAGCCGGGCGAAGCTGTCAGCTATTATGACCTCGTCTGTGCAATGATGCTGCAGTCATCGTGCGAGGCTGCAAACATCGCAGCTATCAACATCGGCGGCAGCCTTGCAGGCTTTACCAAGCTGATGAACGAGCGTGCGCAGAAGCTCGGGCTGACGCACACCAAGTTTTCAAGCGCACACGGTTTCTGGACAAGCGGAAACTATTCGTCATCGCACGATCTCGCTGTGCTCACAAGATATATCCTTGAACACTCCAATGTTTTAAAGGAGATCGGCGGACTCAGCGAGCACACCATGGCAAAGACTGCTCAGCACCCCGAGGGCACTACGCTTTATAACAACAACGTTCTGCTCAACGATGCATCGCTTTATTACTATTCGTCGGTCAAGGGCTTTAAGTCGAGCACGACCAACGAGGCAGGCAGATGCCTTTCATCGTGGGCAAATCTCGACGGCACGAGCTACATCGTCGTAACACTCGGCGCACCGCTTGAAAAGCTCAAGGAAGACGAGAACAAGGATGCCGATGACCCCGAATCAGTCTATTCACAGGACTATATCTATTACAGTCTCATCGACCACATCAACATCTACAACTGGTGCAGCAAGTTCCTCACCCAGTCGGATTTTCTCGTTCCCGAAAGTGAGATAAGAGATGTCAAGGTGATGTACGGCGATAAGGATTACGCCAATCTGCGTGCAAAAACAGGTTACAGCAGAATGTGGCCGACCTATGTCAAAACAGAAGATGTCAAGCACGAGATAACCGTCAAGGAAAACATCGTCGCACCAGTCGAAGTCGGCGACGTGCTCGGCGAAATGAAACTGACCTACAACGGTGAAACGATTGCAACGCTCGAGCTTGTCTCGACCACGCAGGTCAAGCGCTCAAGCTTTTCGTCAAAACTCGAGATTGCAAAGAGCTACTTCAGCTCAAAAGTTTTCTTTATCACGCTCGTCGTGATAATCGTGCTCATCGCACTTTACACCGTTATCCACATCATCAGGGTAAACCGCAAATACCTCAGAAAAAACACGGAGGGAAACAATGATAATCAACTTTGACAACATAGATGCCAAGCAGATGCCGAATTTCAAAGGCGGCGAAAAGTTTTACGAAATGAAAGCCTTTGAGGACGAAAACAACAAGATAATGCTCGGAAAGCTCGTTCCCGGCGCATCTATCGGCATACACACACACGAAGGCAACAGCGAGACTATCTTTATCATCAGCGGCACAGGCAAGGTCTATTACGACGGCGGATATGAGACCGTCACCGCAGGACAGTGCCACTATTGCCCGATGGGTCACGAACACAGCCTTATAAACGACTCGGGCTCTGACCTGACGTTCTACGCTGTCGTGCCAAAGCACGCTTGACGATATGGCTGACCTTTCAATCTGTGAGATTAAAGCGATAGGCTTTATAAAGAGCGACTTTCCGACCAAGTTCGGCATACCAAGGCAGAGCGGACTTTGCAAGAGCCTGACCTCGCAGATAGTTTTTGAGCAGGCGTACAGCGATGGAAACGCATTCCGGGGCATCGAGCAGTTCTCACACCTGTGGGTGATATGGGGCTTCTCGGACAGCGTCTGCGAAAAGTTCTCGCCCACCGTCAGACCTCCTCGGCTCGGCGGCAACGAGCGCACGGGCGTTTTCGCAACACGCTCGCCGTTCAGACCCAATCCGCTGGGACTTTCCTGCGTTAAGCTGGAACGGGTGATAAAACAGCAGGACAGAATAGTTCTTGAAATTTCGGGTGCTGATATGAAAGACGGCACGCCCGTTTTCGATGTCAAGCCGTATATCCCATATGCAGACTGCATCAGCGGTGCACAGGGCGGATTTGCGCAGAAACACTCACAGGACAGGTTAAGCGTTGAGTTTGCGGGCGGGCAGCTTGAAAAGATACCCGAGCATAAGCGTGATGCGCTTATCGAGGTGCTCTCGCTCGACCCACGGCCTGCATATCAGGACGACACCGACCGCACCTACGGTTTTGAGTTCGCAGGGTTTGAGATAAAGTTCAGGGTAGTTGATAACGCTCTCATTGTAACAAGAATCGAATCTCTGACCAATTTAGAAAAGAAATAGCAGCACTATATTTAGGAGACCCTCATGAAAAGAATTCTCTTGAATTTCTCTTTGGACTCTTAGACATTTTCGGCGCATAGAGCATCACGCTCTATGCGCCGAAAATCTTTAAAAGGTTTCTGAGGGGAGTTTGAGGGGAACTCTTCTCCAAAAGAGTTCCCCTCAATAAAGTGCTGCTATATACTTTTGTAAACCACGCAGGAGATGCCCGGGCAGCAGACACTGCCGCCGACCTGCTCGCTGTGTGAGTTTCCGTCTGCATCAAGGCGCAGCTGCCAGCTGCCCTCGGGCAAGTCGAAATATCTGTCCTCCTGATACGGATTGAACGCCACCACAAAGCTCTCGCTGTTGTCGAACAGGCTGAAAATGATAAACTGCTCGTCGTTCTTGCGCCAGAACGACAGCTTCTGCTCGACCTCCCACTTCATCGAGAGCCTGAAAAGCGTGCTCGACCTGCGCAGTGCAATAAGCGCCTTGTAATAGCGGAAAACATCGGCATACTTGACCTTTCTGTCCCAGCGCACCGCATTGGTGTAATCGGGCGAGTTGTAGCTGTTTTCCTCAAAGATGTTCACATCGTTAGGCTCTTCGTCAGCCTTGAGTATCCTCGGCTTTGTGCGCAGGAAATCCTGTCCGAGCTGGATAAACGGCACGCCCTGCGACAGTATCACGACAGCCGCCGACAGCTTGTCCATTTTTATCCTGTCTGCTCGTCCTCGTGCTTTGCCGAGATGCACAGCTTGTCCCAGAGCGTGTTGTTGTCGTGCGCCTCGCAGTAGTTTATCGCCTGAGTCGGCTCAAACGCCCAGCA
>CAMYUO010000172.1 GCA_947302065.1 uncultured Clostridia bacterium
CGAAGATGCTTTCGTGTGTCTTTTCATCAAATCCGAAATGTATGCCCATAGGATTCGGCAGGCTGTCATATTTGATGATGAACCATACAAGTCCTATTGCCAGCGGGATAAGGCTGGCAATGAAAATTATGAGGTGTGCTCGTTTTAATGCCTTCATTTCTTTATTCTCCCCTTAGTTTATGGCTTCCGATCTGTTATATATACGAAGCCCTGCGGCGAAGAACAGCGCAGTGAGTATTATGCAGACTGCGATTATTTTTACTATATAGCCCGTGTCGACTCTGCCTGCGATGTCCTGAAAGACGTTGGAAAAATCGAGCCTTGTCATATACTGCTGTGCAAACTCCTTGGTGGAATCAAAGAGCGTGAGCAATCCGATAAGCGACGAGTAGGACAGCGGCACGACAAGTGCGAACAGGTTTACGACAGCTGATTTTCTCAGCAGAAAGCTGAGGAAAACGAATATCGAAACGATAGTCGTTATCGCCGGTATCTGCATCAGGATGACGCTGAAAAACTCTGATGCTTCCGAAGAATACTCATCACCGTTGACAAGACGGTTGAACGAGTAATAGACGGTGTTTCCGAAAAGGAATGAAACGATGCCGACGCTTTGCAGAAGCAGCCACTTGAAAACGTAGTATTTGGTCTTTGTCGTGACCGAGGAAAGCGTGTTCTTTATCGTCTTTTCGCCGAAATCCGCTATCAGCAGCACAGATGTCGGGATAAGCATCATATAGTAATAGTTGAAATTCATTCCCGCATTGCGCACGTCGGTTTTAAGACCGCTTGTTACAAATGTCGGGTCATAGCCGTTTATCAAACCTATCATTGTTTTGAAGGCTATTGCTGAACCAGCGGCGAATATCACAAGCGCCGCAAAGGCATATATGCCTTTTGAACGCAGCATGCGGTACAGATCCGCTCTGAACATATTCATCATAACGCTGCGCCCTCCTTAATTTCCGCTGATGAGCTGTCTGAAATACTCCTCGAGCGTTACGCCCGATTCGTATATCGCACTCACGCCGATGCCGTTTTCGACCAGCGCCTTTGTTATGAGTATCGGCTGGATGTCAGCCTGCGTGATCTTCAGCTCCTGTTTGTCGGTGACGGTGTATTCGGTTATGCCGAGTATGTCTTCGAGCACGGTAACGGTCCTGCTCTGGTCATCGGTCTGCAGCATTGTGCAGCGGCTGCATTCCGCATCAAGTTCGTCTTTGGTCAGGTCTTTGATTATCTTTCCCTGATCTATGATGAGAAATCTGTTTGCGAGCGTGTAAAGCTCGGACAGCATATGGCTCGAGATCATCAGCGTGACCTCTTTTTCACGGTTGAGCTTGAAAAATGTCTCTCTCAGCTCGCTCACGGCGATAGGGTCGATGCTGTTGACAGGCTCATCGAGCACAACGAGATCCGGGTTGTCGAGCAGGGCAAAGCCGATGCCGAGCCTTTGCTTCATACCTTGTGAAAGCTGTCTGAATTTCTTTTGCCGACCTTCGCTCAGACCGATAGTGTCGATGATACTGTTTATCTGTTTGAGGTTGGTGATGCCCTTTTGCAGACAGTAATATCTCAGGTTCTGCTCAACGGTCATATTCTTGAAAAACGCAGGCTCTTCGATAAGGCAGCCGATGCGCCTGCGCTCTTTGCGCAGATCGTCGCCCGTTTTTGAAAAGATCGAGAACTCGCCGCCTGTTGTATCGGTCAGTCCCGTTATCATTTTCAAAAGCGTGGTCTTGCCTGCGCCGTTTCGCCCGATGAGACCGAAAATATCGCCCTTGTTGACGGTGAACGAAGCGTTGTTTATCGCAGTGAAATCACCGTATTTTTTGGTAAGACCGTTTGCGGTCAGGATAGCCTCGTGCATTCTTTCTCCTCCTGTCAGTAGGTGAGACCATTATTTTATTATAATATAGCAGGAAAGTCTGAAATAACACTTAATTCAAGTCTTAAAAATTGCTTAATCGCCTACTTTTTGAGGCGGTAGCCGATGCCCCAGACCGTTTCGATGTAGTCTGTATCGGGGTCACACTCTTTGAGCTTTTTGCGCAGCTTGCTTATATGCACGTTGAGCGTGTTGTCATCTGCCGAGTTTTCATAGTCCCAGACTGTGTCATATATCATGCTCTTGGTGCAGGTGCGGTTGTGGTTTTTCACCAGCAGCTGCAAAAGCAGGAACTCGTGTTTGGAAAGGTCAAGCTCGATGTCGTTGCAGGTGGCGATAAAACTGTCGGGGTCGAGCGAGATAGCCTTGTAAGTCAGCATCTTTGCTGCGGGCTTGACGCCGGGAGCCTGAGTTCTCAGCCTTGCCGTTATCCTTGCGATAAGCTCATCGTTGTCAAAAGGCTTGGTTATGTAGTCGTCTGCGCCGAGCGAGAACAGGTCAACTTTCTTTGAGGTGTCGACTATCGCACTCATCACGATGACGGGAACGTTCTTTTTCGCTTTCAGCTCGCCGATAATCTCATCGCCGCTGCGCCCGGGCAGCATAAGGTCGAGCAGTATCAGGTCAACATTTTCGCCGTGAACGAGCACGCCCTCTGTGCCCGAGAATGCGGAGATCGCCTGAAAGCCGTTGGTGCGCAGCAAAGTGCGCAGCATCGAGTTTATCTCGTTGTCGTCTTCTATTATAAGTACAGTCTTTGGCATTTGGTTTTCCTCCCTTTTGCAGAAGTTGCATTTACACTGAAATTATAGCATATTTTTCATTCTTTTTCAACGCTTGGCGCAAAAAAGTTTTCAGACAGTTGCAACGGGCGAAAAAATGTGCTACAATAGGAGTATCCCAAACAGCAAAAGGAGGAATAAAGATGCTTGAAGCAGGAAATAAAGCTCCGGCGTTCACGCTGACTGACAAAGACGGCAGGGAAGTCTCGCTGAGCGACTACAAGGGCAAAAAGGTCGTTCTGTATTTTTACCCGAAAGACAACACACCGGGCTGCACAAGGCAGGCGTGCGCTTTCGCAGCGGCTTACAACGATTTCAAAAAGCTTGATGTCGTGGTCATAGGTGTGAGCAAGGACAGCGTGGCATCTCACGTCAAGTTCGCAGAAAAGCACTCTTTGCCGTTCGTGCTTCTGTCTGACCCCGAGAGAAAGGCTATCGAGCCTTACGGCGTATGGCAGGAGAAGAAGATGTGCGGCAAGGTGTCTATGGGCGTTGTGAGAACAACGTTCGTGATAGATGAAAACGGTGTTATCGAAAAGGTGATGCCAAAGGTAAAACCCGATACCAACGCTGCTGAGATACTGGCATATCTCAAAGGCGAATAATATTATAGGGAGGAAAAACTATGCCATTTATCAATGTAAAAACAAATGCGGCTGTTTCCGCAGACAAGAAGGAGAGCATCAAGACTGCTCTGGGTCAGGCTATCACAGCTATCCCGGGAAAGTCTGAGAGCTGGCTGATGGTAGGCATCGAGCCTGAAACTGCTCTTTGGTTCAAGGGAAGCGATGCACCTGCGGCTATGGTCGAGGTCAGCGTTTTCGGCAGCGCATCAGCAAGCGCTTACAATGCACTCACCGCAAAGGTGACAGCCATGCTCAACAGCGATCTGGGAATAGCACCGGACAGGATATACGTCAAGTATTCCGAGACTCCGAACTGGGGCTGGAACGGCTCAAACTTCTGATAAACGCAAAAAACAAGCGGCCTAAGACCGCTTGTTTTTTTGTGTAAGTGACCCTGATAGAGCATCGGATTATAAACAGCTGAGCGCTGCTATTTTAGGGGGCTTTCCGGTCGCCCCCGAACCCCTTCGGGAATGCATTTATTTGTTTATTTGGGATTATATTATTCAACATTCTTGAGTGCTTCGTCCATAGGGACTTTGTTTGCTTTCTTGCCGAGGAAGAATGCAACGATAAGATATGTCACAACGCCCAGACCGATAGCCTCTGCATATACAGTGATAGGCACGCTCATATTCATCCAGCCGGAGTATGACATCATCAGTGCACTCCACGCTGCTTTCAGTGCGGCATCGACCACAGGTATGCTTATCACCAGCGAAAGTATCGTAACGATAGTTGTTGCTCTGATGTACACGCCCGATATCTCACGCTTGTTGTAGCCGAGTATCTTTGCGATAGAGATAGACTGTGTGTTCTTTTCGATAACGACCTTTGCCAGCATGTAGATCACGAGAACGAATACTGCCACGCCGACCACAACAAATGCGTCGACCATATTGCCCATTGAGACTTTGAGCTGCCTTGATGTCTTTGTCATATCGTCCTTTGTGATGACAGTTGCTATCAGACGCTCATTGATGTCTGTTATCTCATTCTTGGAGAGATATCCGCTGAAATAGTCCTTGTCCTTGCCGATGACCTCGTTGAGATATCCACGCTCAGCGAACACCGTCAGGCTGCTCGGGTACTCGTAGATCCCGACTACCTTGAATTTGTATTCCTTGTCGGAGTATTTTTGCTTGAGCGTTATCGTGTCACCCTTTTCAACGCCGTACTTTTCAGCATACGGTGTTGAGATGTAAACGCCCTCACCGTCAAGCTTTTCGTGGAAGTATCTGCTATTGTTTTCAAGACCGAAAACGCCTACCTCATCGGTGTGGTCGTTTTTCTCTATCTCCAGATCTGTCATGGAGAATTTTTCTGCGCTTTCTTCCTTAGTTTCCGCAGGCATTCTCAGCACATACTGGTTAGGTGCGAGCATATTGTCAATAGTGCCTTTTTCAAGCTCATCAATGATAGGATTGAGCATCAGGCAGAACACGATGATGACGTTCGCAAAGAAGATGCCGAAGAACAGTGTTACGTAGTTGGGTATGTTCTGGAACAGCACACGAAGTCTGAACCTTGTCATGATGCCGATCTTTGTGTTGAGCTTGAAAGCCTTTTTGCGCTGCTTTCTCTTGAGGTCACGTCTGATGAATTTCAGCGGTGAAAGACCGAGCTTTCTTATCAGCATGATAATGTTTATTGCCACAAGTATTGCGATAGGGATAAGAGTTGTATCAACGAACGCAGTCACGTTGATAAGTGTTTTGTATGTGATAAGGCTGTACGAGTCGAGGTACATCTGAGCCATGAACTCTTTGAGCACGGTGTAGCCCAGCACGTTGCCCACGATCGCTGCAATAAGGATAACGATTATCGG
>CAMYUO010000173.1 GCA_947302065.1 uncultured Clostridia bacterium
CCTTTCATATAGATAAGGGAAAAACTGCACACCGCAGCTTTTCCCTGTCCCTCTTTTTACGTGCGATTGACAATAAACTCTCTGCTGTGATATAATTGGAAAAACGGCTTTTAAGGAGAAAAACTATGGATAATGATTATATCCTCATTGTCGATGACGACAGCGATATAAGAAACCTTATCGGCATATACCTTGAAAACGAGGGCTATAAATTCATCAAGTGCGACAACGCAGTCTCTGCGCTCGAGGTCGTTGAAACGACAAAAGTTGCGCTTATCCTGCTCGACGTTATGATGCCCGGAATGGACGGCATAACCGCCTGTATGAAACTGCGTGAAAAGACCAACGCACCCATAATCTTCATCTCTGCCAAAGCGGAGGATATGGACATCGTCAGCGGGCTTATGTCGGGCGGCGACGACTACGTTACAAAGCCGTTCAGTCCCGTTCAGCTCATGACAAGGGTAAAAGCGCAGCTGCGCAGATACCGCCAGTACAGTCCCTCTGTGCAGGAAACTGCGAAAACAACACTTGAATTTGAGGATATCACCGTCGATACCGGATCACGTCAGGTCTGGGTCAACGGCGTGCTCACCGAGCTCACGGTCAAAGAATACGAGATACTCGAGCTGCTTTTGCGCAATAAGGGCATCGTGCTCTCGATAAAGCGCATCTACGAATCCGTGTGGCACGAGGAGTTCTATGCCGCAGAAAACACCGTGATGATGCACATCGCCAACCTGCGCAAAAAGCTGTCCCCGGGAGGCGATAAGACCTACATCAGAACGGTGTGGGGCAGGGGGTATAAGATATGAAAAAGCTCTGGCAAAAGATGCGCAGCGTCGGCTTTGTCTATATCGTCGGCGGACTGATACTCAGCTGTGCGGCAGCTCTGCTGCTTCTGGGCATCGAATTGACCGTTGCGCAGTCTGTTTCCGAAGACAGAACGATCCGCCTGCTGATATTGATCCCCGGGTGCATAGCTTCTTTCGTCCTGCTCGTGCTGCTCGAAAAGCATTTTGTCAGCCGAAAGTTCAGAAAGCTCGGCAACTTTTATGCAATGGCATCAGTCATTGCGTTTGTCGGCGCATTGCTGGTAATGGATCTGATGAACATAGTTCTTGAAAGATTTGCGATAAGCTCGGACTATACAAACCACACGGCAAAGGAACTGCTTATTGCAATGGCAGCGCTGAGCATTATTCTCGCCGCAGGCATAAGCTCGTTCATCATACTTTTCAGACTGCTCACCAAAAACAAAGCTTCGTATATAGGCGATATCTGTGAGGGTATCGGCAGGATATCCGAGCAGAGCGAAAGCGTCGCCATAGAGGAAAAAGGCGGCGACGAGCTTGAAACGATAAGTGCGACCATAAACCGTATGTCGCAGGAGCTTGCCGAGAACCGCCGCCGTGAGCGTGAGCTTGAGGCGCAGCGCAGTGAGCTGATAACCAACGTCTCCCACGACCTGCGCAAAACGGCGTAAGCGACGAGCAGAAATTCAACGAGTATATCGAGGTCACTGACAGACGCCTCGAGGGACTAAGAAAGCTCGTCGATGAGCTGTTTGAGCTTACCAAGCTCGATGCGCCCGACCTCACGATGAATTTTGAAAAAGGCGATGCCACAAGCATCGTCAAGCAGTTCGGTTTTGAAATGCAAGCCATATTTGCTCAGAAAGGCTTTGCGCTCGAGTGCGACATCGACAACAAACCGTTTGAGATGCAGCTCGATTATGAGCGCCTTGCCCGTGTGCTGCAAAACCTCTTTGCCAACGCCGCAAAGTATGCCGAGCCGAATACTGCGGTCACCCTTTCGAGCAAGATCAGCGGCAGTGAAATGCACATCTGCCTTTCAAATATCATCGCAGACGGCACGCAGGTCGATACCGCAAGTATATTCGACAGGTTCTATAAGCAGGACCGTTCCCGCACCGATACCTCGGGCGCAGGTCTCGGCCTTGCGATAGCAAAGCGCATCACCGAGCTTCACGGCGGCAGCATCAGCGCTTCGCAGACAGGCAGCACCATCACCGTGACCGTCACCCTGCGCTCAGAGAATTAAGTTTTTTCTCACATACGAAAACAAGCCCGCAGATGTATCATTTTACGTCTGCGAGCTTGTTTCTTTCTAAACTAAACTTCCTTTAAAGATCACTTTCTGATGTGTTCTGCAAGGCTGATAGTGTATCCCGACGGTGATACCATCATCGTTGCCTTTGATGATCCCGTGTCGGTGACCTTGTCGCCCTGAGCATTTTTGAAACCCTTTGACAGCAGGAACTGATAAGCCTCGTCAAAATCCCTCACGTTCATCCTGATAGACGC
This sequence comes from uncultured Clostridia bacterium, assembly GCA_947302065.1. Lineage (GTDB taxonomy): Bacteria > Bacillota > Clostridia > Oscillospirales > Ruminococcaceae > Hominimerdicola. The sequence continues at coordinate 2,328 of CAMYUO010000173.1, forward strand.
TATATCCTGCGGTGTCTGTTCCACCTGCACGATATTTACTCTGAAACCGTTCGGGTCTTTCAGGTCAAAGCTTGTGATGTCCTTATCGTTGATGCCTGTCTTGGTATGCCTGTGCTCAAATCCGAGAGCCTCAAAAAGCTCCTTTGCAGCCTTTGCATCTTTTGTGATTATCATCGGGTTGAATGCTGTTATCTGCATAAGCATTTTCTCCTTTTCACTTTCTGATGTGTTCGAGCAGAATGATCGTCAGTCCCGACGGCGATGCCATTTCGGCGGCCTTGAAATGCTCGGTCACGACCATTCCGTCCTTTTCCTGATCCACAAATCCGTGTGCGGTCAGTATCCCGTGTGCCTGCTCAAAATCGTCCACATTCATCCTGATGATGACCTTGTCCTGTGAAAGCTCATCACGATGCGCCACCTCGATATGAAAGCCGTTTGCATCTTTCATTCGTGTCAGCGGCATAGCACCGTTTCTGGTAGCTTGCACGGGCGTGTGCGTCGCCGCAAAACCAAGCTCTTCAAACAGCCCGATCGCATCGTTTGACTTTGATGTTATTATCACGGGATCAAAAGTGGTGATCTTCATAGCCTGCTCCTTTCATCAGGAATCGTAGAAATCCTGACCGTCCTCTGTCACAAGTCTTTCTGTCCTCGGATAAACGAAGATGTTCTCGTTGTCCGCATTGTCGGCAAGATACTTTGCAAACCTTGCCGCATACCACTTAGCCATCGGCAGATTGTGCAGCAGATAGTTTCCGCAGTTCTTAGCCGTTGCGCCGGGCACCTCATCTGCATCAGCCACCGACCTGAACGCTGCCAGCAGCAGTTCGTGTATCTGCTTCGGCTCACGCTCACCCTTGAGGATAAGATAAAATCCCGTCAGACAGCCCATAGGTCCCCAGTAAATGACCTCGTCCTTCCACTTTTCATCGTTGCGCAGATATGTCGCAATGATATGTTCCAGCGAGTGCATCGCCGAAACATCTATCGCAGGCTCGTCATTCGGCTTTGTGACCCTTATGTCATAAGTCGTGATGACCGCACTCTTGATGGTGTCCTGTCTGCTTACGAAAATTCCGGGAACTATCTTTGTGTGGTCAACAGAAAAGCTCGGTATCAGACCGCCGCTGCTCTCCTGCTTGGGAGCCTGCTTGATATGCTCGACCAGATTGATGCCGTATCCCGAAGGCGAGATCATCATCGCCGAGATCGATGACGGTGTCTTAGCGAACGAGTCGCCGTAAATATTCCTGAAACCCTTTGCCTTGAGGAATTCATATACCTCGCTGAAATTGTCCACGTTGACACGAATGCCTATCATGTCCTGCTGCGGACCCATATCCGACTGCGAGATGTCCAGATGAAAGCCGTCGGCATTTTTCATTCTGATCCCGACTACTTCCTTTTCGCCGATGCCCTCTTTTCTGTGAGTGCGCTCAAAACCGAGCTCCTCAAAAAGCTCAGCAACAGGCTCAGCGTTTCTTGATATTATCTGTGGATTGAAAGTTGTGATCTTCATTTGCTTTTTACTCTCCTTGATATGTGCTAAGTTTTTTAGTCCTTAATGTGCTGACAAAGGTCAAATGCAAATCCCGTCGGTGACTTCATCATGCAGGACTTGTTTGTCTTTGTGTCAACCGTCTGACCGTCTCTCGGATTTGTGTATCCCTTTGACAGCAGATACTGATATGCCTCGTCAAAATCATCGACGTTCATTCTTATCAGCGTCAGATCCTGCGGAACAGGAACGTTTGCGATGTCAACATAAAATCCCTCGGCATTTTTCATGCGCACGCTTGTGAAATCTGTCGTTCCCGTGTTTGCATCAAGACTGTGCCTGCGCTCAAAGCCAAGCTCCTCAAACATTTTGATAGCAGCCTCTGCGTCCTTTGTTACGATAAGTGGGTTGAAACCTGTGATCTTCATATGATCCCTCCTGTGTATATTGTTTCAGATCCTGACGGATCTGCCAGCGGCTCAGTAACCGAGACTGTCAAGCTTTCCGCACAGCTGCCTTATCTTTCCGATGCAGCGCTGCGCAGCCTGCCTGTCCTTTTCGCTCTGCTCAGCTTTTTTGTGCAGCTTGCAAAGCAGCCTTATATAACATATGAGCGATGCCTTTTCGACGATGCTGCCAAGCATCTGCTCATCGTCAGTCCCGAGATAATATCTCAGAAAACGCTCAAAGAATCTCTTCGACGTTTCATAGGAAAATCCCATGAACTTTTCAACGACCGACGGGTCGTCCTCGCCGAGCACCACATAGAAATAATAAAGGTCAGCGACCTCAGCGGTCGGGTCGCCCGTTGCGACTCTGTCCATATCTATCAGCAGTGCCTCGCCGCCCTGCAAAAATACATTTCCCGTGTGGAAATCTCCGTGAACGAGATTGTCCGAGTCGGGCAGCGTGTCGATCAGCTGCCTGCACCGCTGCGCAAGCGCATCATCTATGTGAGCGATGCCGCCGTCGATGTATTTGTGCAGTCTCTGCGCTACTTTCGGGAAACCGTCATCTTTCCCGACCGTGATCGCCTGTATCTGACACGCAAGGTCAGCCATTATCTTTGCGTATGTGTCCACCTGACCCGGTGCCCTTGCGATGCATCTTGACACCGTCTCCGAATCGACCAGCTCAAACATCGCACCGTATCTGTCACCGACCGATACTATGCCGAACGAGATAGCTGTCGGTATTCCGAGAATGAACGCCCTGCGGCTTTGGTCTATCTCCCGTTCAACATCATGATAGGTGTTGTTCTGATTGTAGACCTTTATGACAAG
>CAMYUO010000174.1 GCA_947302065.1 uncultured Clostridia bacterium
CTGACCTGTGAATTTCAGGCGGTAGTTGAACATACCCAGCACGCAGTCAACGACTCCGACATCGTTGCCCGCATCTTCAAGGATAGGTCCCTGCTCGATATGCGTTTCAAACATATACTGATAGTTTTCGGGGTTGAGTCTGAATTTCTTGTCGCCCTTGAAGCCCGAATTTTCCAGCGCCTCGCCAAAGGTCTTGGTGCTGTCGAGAATGCTCTTTGACTGCATCATATCCTCATATCTGAACTTGCTGCGGATATCCTCGGGCAGCCAGTCGTAGCACACGATGCCTGAACACATCATTGCAGGCGGATACAGCGAGCCTTCCTCGTTTGTCCAGATCATAGCGGTGAGCGGATGCTTGTGCGGGATGTTCTGTTCAACGACTGATTCCAGCACCTCCATTGCACTCATTACACCAAGTATTCCGTCATAGTTTCCGCCGTTTTTGACCGAGTCGCAGTGCGATGCCATAACGATGCGCTTTGCGCTCGGGTCTTTGCCGGGGATAGTTGCATATATGTTTGCCACATCGTCGATCTCGATGACCGCACCGATAGCCTTCATTCGCTTGATGAACTCATTTCTTGCCATGATAGCCTCGGGAGAAAGGGAATAGCGGGTTATTCCACCGTGACCTGCGTCTCCGAACTTTGAAAATGTGGTGATCTTATCTTCCATTCTTTTTTCGCTGCATGCATACATAACAATCATCCTTTCTGAATCTGATTAACGGGAACGCTTTTTCTGCTCGGGCACCCGTCTGCACTTTTCAAGCAGGTAAAGCACCTCTTCTGCGGTGATGAAAAACGCCTTTTCGTTTTTCTCGTCAAGCTCATACACCATGACGAGCTTATCGTCCCAGTCGTTTATGAAAAGCCTTGCTTTCTGTGCTCCGTAAGTTTCCTTTACCTGCGGCAGTATCCTTGCAAATCCGTACAGCATACCGTCGCTCGGCGGATCAAAGCACAGCTTGTTCGCAGTTTCTTTTTTCAGTGTTATCTCGACGGGTATCTCGGTGTTGCCACCACCCGGCATTTTATACTGTTCATACAGAACAGTTCTGAATTTATCGGGTGTTATGTGATCTGACAGTCTGCACGACTGTGCGTCATTGTAATGATTTCCCGACATACGCCATCACTTCCTCTCATTATTTTGCGGCGAGCTTGTCTGCTTCGTCGAGCACCTCGTCAAGCTTCTGCATTTCCTCTTTCACCTGCTGCGGTGTGATTATCAGCGGCGGCGAGATTAGTATCATATTCTCGTGTGAATATGTCATAAAGCCTTTCTTTTTGAGCGCTCCGACAAGCCTGCCCATGATGCCCTCGGGATCTTTTCCGTAAGGCACGAGCGGCTCACGGGTCTGGCGGTCCCTGACAAGCTCAACGGCTGAAAACAGACCGATGTATCTGACATCGCCGACGCTTGTGTGCTTTTGCTTGATCTGTTCAAGGCATTTGCCGAGCTCGTCGCCTGCTGCCTTAACGTTGCTCAGGATATCGACCTTCTTGTAGAAATTCAGGCAGGCAACACCTGCTGCGCACGCAAGCGGATGACCGCTGTAAGTTAGTCCGCAGGAGAGCATATGATCGTCAAAATATTCTGCGATCTTCTTGCTCACGACAACGCCGCCGAGCTGAACATAACCGCAGGTAACACCCTTTGCAAAGCTGACGATATCAGGCTTGACATCAAAATTCTCAAATGCAAACATCTTGCCTGTACGCCCGAAGCCTGCCATTACCTCGTCGCATATCATCATGATGCCGAATTCGTCGCATATCGCACGAACGCCCGGCAGATAGCCTTTCGGCGGGATAATAACACCGTTTGAACCTGTTATCGTTTCCATAACGATCGCAGCGATAGTGTCCGCACCCTCGTAAATGACCTGCTCACGCAGCTTTCTTACATAGTATTCGGATGCCTCTTCCTCCGTCTTGAACGGCAGAGCGTCACGGTAAACATACGGATCAAAGAACTTTACAAATCCCGGAACGCCCGGTTCAAGCGGCTGTCTGCGAGGTTCACCCGTGAGCGAGCCAGCACCGAATGTTGAGCCGTGATAGCTGCGGTAGCGTGACATGACTTTCTGTCTGCCCGTGTACATTCTGGCGATCTTAACAGCGTTCTCGTTTGCATCTGCGCCGCCGTTTGTAAAGAACACCTTGCCCATATTGTCGGGCATCAGCTCGATGAGCATCTTTGCAAGCTCACCTCTCGGTTCACTGCCGTATCCCGGAGACAGATAGCAGTATTTCTCTGCCTGCGCTTTGATCGCATCTATGATATCACGGTTGCCGTGACCTACATTGAGATTGACCAGCTGTGATGACATATCGGTGTATCGGTTGCCGTCATAGTCCCACATGTATATCCCGTCGGCTTTCTCGATCGGGATAGGGTCAAGCCCTTTCTGCTTTGACCACGACTGCAGATTATAGGTGCAGTGTTCGTATTTGATCTTTTCTGAGATGTTTGCCATGCTCATTTTATGTCACTCCTTCTATCATAAAGATTAAGTACATCTTCGATCAGAAATGCGAGTATCAGCGAGCTTTTTTCGCTGTCGTCAAGCTCACTCCCGATGATCTCACGGATAGCACGCATTTTGATGTTTATAGTATTGCGGTGTACGCCTGTGGTCTCTGCGACTTCGTTGACACTTCCACTGTGCGACAGATACAATCTGAGCGTGTCACAGTAATCAGCATTTCGCTCGATGTCAAACCTGTGCAGAGTGCCAAGGTTTTCCCTTACGAATTCTCTCAGAACGTTCTTGTTTTTAACAGCGAAAACAAGTTTCATAACTCCAAGCTCGCTGTAATGTGTGCATGTCGTTTTGTTGAGCATAGACATCAGCATCGCAGCGTCAGCCTGTGCGTGCGCCTCGCTCACCTCGGCAAGTCCTTTGACCGTGTGAGATATCCCGATGTGGATATTTCTCTCGCTGCTGCCTGTGACCGCCTCAAACTCACTGCAGAACTGTGCTATCTCTTCATCGCTGCAATTCTGTCTCACAGCGATAAGCGAGCCGTTGTGCATAAACAGCGACGAGTGAAAGTTTGAATGTTTTATCATTCGCCAGATGCGCATATCCATCGTCTGCACCGCAGACCTTGTCATATTCACACCGTTCGAGGTCACACTTATCGAAACGACAGTGTATCTGCTCTTTTCGCCGAAAGCCGACCTGCCCAGAAGCTCACGGTATGTTTTCAGCGACGACGGCTCTTTGATTATCGCCCTGAACGCATCTGCGATAGAGCCTTCACGGTTTTCGTTGCCTATTATCCTGCGGCAGAAATCATAGGATATATCGACTATCCTTGTTGTCCACGGTATCGTGAAAATAGGAAAATCGTTCTGCTCACAAAAGACTATCACCGCAGGCGGAACAGCCGTTATGTGCGGTCCGATATTCACCACCAGGCCGACAGCACCCTTGGCTTTCAGGCTGATAACAAAGTCCTTCAGCCATTCTATGCCGACATGAGCGATGCCCGTTGTGAATATCAGCTCGTTTCCGTGCAGAAAATCAGGCACCTCACTGTCTTCGACGATATGCACCCAGCGAACTGTGTTTTCCATACCGCCCGAGCCTGCGACAAGTCTCATCGAATAGCTCTTTTCAGCATTTTCGCACAGCTGTGAAAGTGAAATTGCCATAGCTCTCAGCTCCTTTCAGGGCTTGGCGATACGCTTGTTTTTGCTGCTGATCGCACCGCTCGGGCAAACGAGCATACAAAGGTGACAGCCAACGCACTTCGCTGCCGAAAGCCTTGCCTTGCCGTCCTGCATCGTTATCGCCTGATGACCTGCATCAGAGCAGGAGAGGAAGCACCTTTCGCAGCCTATGCACTTTTTGATGTCAAATGACGGATACACAAGTGTTGAACGGTCGAGCATATCCGCAGGCACAAGCTGCGGCAGAGCCGTTCCGACAAGCTCGGAGACTTTTGTGATCCCGCGGCGTGCCATATATGTTTTCAGACCGAGGATCAGATCGTCGATAATGCGGTAGCCGTACTGCATCACGGCTGTTGTGACCTGAACGTTGCTGCACCCGAGAAGAATGAATTCAAGTGCATCGTGCCATGTCTCGATGCCGCCCATTCCGCTGAGCGGAACTCCCGACAGGTGACCGCATTTTGCAAGGTCGTGAATGAACCTGAGTGCGATCGGCTTGACCGCCTTGCCCGAATATCCAGAAACGGAGCATCTGCCGTTTACCGACGGGCTGCTGACAAGCGTTTCGGTGTCTATTCCGAGAATACATTTTATCGTGTTGATAGCGGCGATACCGTCTGCACCGCCCTGTGCGGCAGCCGTTGCAGGTATCTCCATATTGCCGATGTTCGGTGTCATCTTCGCAAGCACCGGAAGATGCGTGACGCTTTTGACAAGCTTGGTATAGCGCTTGACAAGCACGGGATCCTGACCGACATCAGAGCCGAGTCCGCCGCCGCTCATATGCGGACAGCTGAAATTGCATTCTATCATGTCAGCGCCTGCCTCGGTCACCAGCTTTGACAGCTTGATCCACTCCTCGTCATTGCGTCCCATTATAGATGCGACGATGACCTTGTCGGGATAGTTCTTTTTCAGCCGTCTGAGAACATCGAGGTTGTATGTTGTCTCGTGATCGGAGATCTGTTCAAGGTTCTTGAATCCGATGAACGGAGTGCCCTCTTTGCCGATAGTGCCAAAGCGTGGTGATACCTCCTCGGGTATCAGAAATCCTATCGTCTTGAACACCGCTCCTGCCCAGCCTGCCTCGAATGCACGGGCGCACATATCGTAGTCGCCTGCAACTATCGACGACGAAAGGAAGAACGGGTTCTCACAGTGAACTCCGCAGAAATCTATTGAAAGATCAGGCTCTTCATCGGTTTTTGTCTGCGCCGGCAGTGCCGAGATCATCTCACGCAGCCTTATCGGGCTGTCGTAATGTATGCACGCCTTTTCGCAGTCGCCCTGACAACCTGCACAGGTGTCAGCATCGACGAATCTGCCTGCGATATTTTCGTTTTCAAATCTTACTGCTCTGACTGCTCTTGACGGATCATATCCGTTCGGACAAGCAGCAGTGCATTTTGCATTA
>CAMYUO010000175.1 GCA_947302065.1 uncultured Clostridia bacterium
GATGGCATTCCGCTCGGAAAACAGGCGATTTTAGAGAAACTGAGAAAGCGGCTTGAGGACGAGAAGAAGTGAACATGACTGAGAAGCGGTTTTGATATTTGAAACAAAGGGAGATCTGCAATGAAAAAGATGATTGCGGCGGCGCTTGCGCTGGTTATGGTGCTGTCTATGGCGGCGTGCACAGAGGAGAGCTTAGGCGGCGGAGATTATTCGGCGGCGGACAGTTCGAGCAGTCAGAGCGAGACTGAGACTACGACCACGACAACGACCACAACGACGACGACTACCACGACCACGACAACAACGACAGGGGAGACTACTTCATCTACTGCGGCAAAGGGCAGAGATACGACCACCACAAAGGATACCGCTCCGCCGCCTGCAAGTGTGGGACTTGACCTTAATACCGTTGCAAAGCAGACTTTTGGTGCAAAACAGGTGACCTATACGGGTGATCCGCAGAAGGCTTTTGCAAGCTCGGCAAGTGCAGATGCAGGCTGTTTCAGGCTGTGCGGAGATGTAAAGACGAGCGAGCTTTTTGACCCGTTCGACGACATCGTTGACGATCAGAAGCATGTGGCTGCCGTCAAGGCGGATTCGCAGGTGTTTATCGAATTCCAGTCGTTTGAATATGAGTATGACGGTCGGAAGGACTCGACGATAGACGGGTATGTGACTGCTGTTAACTTCAACTGCAAGGACGAGGCTGAGGCGAAAAAGCTGTTCCCGCTGGTGTTCACCAATGAGATGAAATCGCAGCTGATAACAGACAATGACGTTAAGAAGACATATTTCGGTGCGGACTGCGCAATTGCGGTGATGATTGACGAATCGGGACTCAATGAGCTTATCTATGCGTATTACAGGATCGGCAACAATGTGCTGGGCACTTGTATGTGCAGCTTGGGCGATTTTGAGGGTGCAAAGCCGATAAATTACACCAAGAAGTTCGATTATAAGGCGGACCTTGACAAGCTGTGCAAGGCGTTCGGTGCACAGAAGCTGCCGTCAAGCGTAAAGTAGGCGAAAAATATTGTGTTTTTAACAAACCGGCATCCTTTTGATAAGGGATGTCGGTTTATTTTGAACATTGACAATTGTTTATATATATGTTATAATACCTTGTGCTTTTATGGGAAAAAGAGATCATGTGAGAAATATGAAATACAGGAGCGAATAGAAAATGGACAACAAGCCAATGCTGGTGGTAATGCTGACTTGCGACGATCAGACGGTCAGCAATGCCTACGAGATCTTTGACAAATGCAAGGACACAAAGGCGGAATACTGGGGCTTCAAGGAAAAGCCGCTGCCTTTGGAGGAAATGAAAAAACTGTACGCTTATATGAAAGCCTGCGGCAAAAAGACGGCTCTCGAGGTCGTTGAATACACCGAGGAAGAGTGCCTTGAGGGCGCAAGAATGGCTATCGAGTGCGGCGTTGATCTGCTTATGGGAACGGTGTTCTTTGATTCAGTAATGCAGCTTTGCAAGGAGCATGACCTGAAATACTGCCCGTTCGTCGGCGAGCTGAAAGAGCGTCCGACGGTAATGGATGGCAGCGTTGAAAAGATGATCGCAGATGCAAAGGAGTATATCTCAAAGGGTGCTTACGGCATCGACCTGCTGGGTTACAGGTATACGGGCGACGCATACAAGCTGATAGACAAGTTCGTGGCGAGCGTTGATGCTCCCGTTTGCGTTGCAGGCAGCATAAACAGCTATGAAAGACTTGACGAGATAAAGAGAATAAACCCTGCATCGTTCACTATCGGCAGTGCGTTTTTCAACAAGTGCTTCGGCAGCGATTTCAGCACGCAGATAGACACTGTATGCAGTTATATGGAGCAGTGATATGCTGAAAGAATATTATCCTTATGAGTATGTGAAAAGCGTGTTTGCGATAGATTATAAGCGCCTGTGGGAGCTTGGCTACCGCGGACTTATATTCGATGTGGACAACACGGTCGTTCATCACGGTGACGACTCGAACCCGAAGGTCGATCACTTTTTCGAGGTGCTGCACAAAATGGGCTTTAAGACCTGTCTTTTGTCGGACAACGAGAAAAGCCGTGTGGAGCGCTTCAACAAGAACATTCAGACGCTGTATGTCTGCGATGCCGACAAACCGAGTACAAAGGGCTATGAAAAGGCTCTTGAGCTTATGGGCGTTGAAAAGGACAAGGCGATATGCATCGGCGATCAGATAATCACCGATATCCACGGTGCAAACAACAGCGGCATGGCAAGCATTCTGGTGCATTTCATACGTCTGCCGGGCGAAAAGCGCATCGGCATAAGAAGATATGTTGAGTTCTTCGTTATGTGGACATGGAAGCACAGAAAAAAATACAGATACAGACTCGGAGACATCAGGAGGAAGAAATGAGGATCGGAAACAAAGATATCCTGTTTTGCGATATCTGTCCTGCTACATATGCGATAAGCGAAACAAAGGAAAAGATCAAGAGAAACATCAGGGACTATACGGGCAATGAGAAGTTTGCTCACGGGCAGACGACAAGGCGCCTGAAAAACGTTGTGTCTACACACAGCAACCACCTTATCAAGAAGGGTAAGGGCATTGACCCTGTTCTGCAGGAGAACAAGGCGATAAATATCGACCTTGCCTGCAAGAAGATAAACGGCATAATCATCAGACCGGGCGAGACGTTCTCGTTCTGGCGCACGGTCGGCAAGATAACCAAGAAGGCAGGCTATAAAGACGGCAGGATAATCTCTGCCAACAAGCTTCAGCCGGGTCTTGGCGGCGGTCTTTGCAATCTCGGCAACACGATACACCTGCTTGTTATCCACAGTCCGCTGACGGTGACGGAGTTCCACACGCATTCTGATGCGCTTGCACCCGACGGCGATGTGCGCATACCAATGAGCTCGGGAACATCGGTCTGCTACAATTACATTGATTTCAGATTCAAGAATACCACATCACAGCCCGTTCAGCTGTGCGTATGGTGCGAAAACGGCGAGCTTAAAGGCGAGCTGCGCAGTGCAAGACCTTTCCCGCACAAATACGAGATCATCGAGGAGGATCACCACTTTGCCAAGGAAGGCGACAAGTATTTCCGCATCTCGAAGATATACAAGCTGACAAAGGACAGGAAAACAGGCGATATCATCTATAAAAAGCTCATTCGTGACAACCACTCGGAGGTAATGTTCGATTACAACGAGATACCCAAGGAGCTTATCAGGAACTGAAAAAATGCGCAGAAGCACTCGTGAAAACGGGTGCTTTTTTGTGTGCGCAGGGCGAAAATTTGACTTTTGAGCCGAAATATGATATAATACAAAATTAGTATTGAAAATTCGGAGTAATATCTTTTGACAAAAAGCAAAAGGAGCTGTTTTATGAACAGGTTTTTCAAGCGCACGGCTGCGCTGCTGGCAACGGCATTCGTGCTGGCAAGCGGTGCATGGTGGGCGCAGGGAACGGTGCTCGACACGTCGGTCACGGCAAGTGCGCAGACTCAGCAGACAAGCACCGTAAGCACGGTAAGTGCGCAGGCATCTTCGCAGACGGTCGTGCTGAACTGGCAAAAGAGCGACATCGCATTTTTCAGCATCTATGAAAAGGACAGCAGCGGTGCGCTGACACTTATCCGCAACACAGTTGATAATTCGGCTGCGGTGACGGGTCTGAAAGCAAAGACGAGCCACACTTTCGTGGTGATGGGTCACGCAGGCGGCGAGACGGTGAAAGTCGGCGAGGCAAGCGTCACAACGACGGACAGCGCAGGCGACAACAAGCTCGACAGTGCTGTTGCATCAAAGAAGGTAAAGTCGCTTTCGGCGCAGGCGGGCGTTGACTCGGCATCACTTTCCTGGGAGCATCAGCAGGGCATACTGTCTTACGAGGTATATCAGAAAGATGCAGACGGCAGTCAGAAGCTGCTTGCGAGCACATACGGCAGCAATGCACTTATAGCAGGCTTGCAGACGGACAAGAGCTATGAGCTGGTCGTTAAGGGCAAGGCTGTTTCGGGATACTCCAAGGCGGCGCAGGTCACAGTTACACCGCAAAAGGGTGCGCAGCCTGACAGCAGCGACATCCGCAGCATAAGCATCGAGGACATCACCGCAGAGCCTGCTTACGACAGCGTGAAGCTGAGCTGGGAAAAGGTAAAGGGCGTTGATACTTACAACGTTTATGTGGGCAGCGACAGAACAGGCTACACGTTTGCGGCATCATCGGAGACGGACAGCGTTACTGTCGGCGGACTTGATCCGGAGACGGAATACACATTCCTCGTAAGAGGACAGAACGGCGGAAAGTTCACTCAGAACAGCTATGTGACCGCTCAGACCACAGGCATCGAGACGCTGGTTCTCGATGACATAAATGCAGTGCCGGATCTTAATGCTGTGACGCTTTCATGGCGTGAGCGCAAGGGCGTTGACAGCTACGACATATATATTAAGGACACAGACGGCAAATACAAGCTGAAAACAACTGCAAAGACAAGCACGGTCACAGTTGACGGACTTGATTCGCAGACGGCGTACAGCTTTGCGGTAAAGGCGCACCGTGCGGACAGAGTTTCGCCGCTTTTCTATGCAGACACAACGACGCTTGCATTTGAACAGCTCGAACTGAAAAATGTCAAGGCGAGCGTGACAGAAAACTCTGTTACAATTTCGTGGGACGTTCACCCCGGTATCGACACATACAACATCTATCTCAAGAGCGACAAGGGAACTTACGCTTATAAGACATTCACCCGTGAGGGCAGCATAACACTCAGCGGACTTGATCCGGAGACGGAATACAGCTATTCCATAAAGGGTCAGGCAAACAAAAAGTATACGCAGGCAAGCTATGTGACAGTTAAGACGCTGAGCATAGAGCAGCTGAAGATCAAAAACGTCAAGACCTCGGCTACCGAGAACAGCATCACGTTTACCTGGAGCGGCGTGAGCCTTGCAGATACCTATAACTTCTATCTCAAGGGCGACAACGGCACATACGCTTACAAGACCTACACCCGTGAATGCAGCATAACCATTACCGGTCTTGAACAGGGAGTGACCTACA
>CAMYUO010000176.1 GCA_947302065.1 uncultured Clostridia bacterium
GCCTCGGCTGCTGCAATGATAATCTATGAGATATTGAAGCTCAGCGGCAAGCCTATATCCGACCACATCGCAAAGTGCCTCTATACAGGCATCTCGACCGACACAGGCTGTTTCAAATACGAAAACACAACGCCAAAGACGCATATCATGGCTGCCGAGCTTATGCAGTACGAAATCGACTTTGCCAATGTCAACCGAGAGATGTTCGATGTCAAGAGCAGAGGCAGAATGGAAGTCGAGCAGACGGTCATCAACCAGATGAAGTATTATTTTGATGGCAGATGCTCGATGATAGTGCTGACCAAAAAGCTCATGGCAGAGTGCGGCGTTGACCAGTCGGAGTTTGACGGGCTGGCATCTATCCCGCTTTCAGTCGAGGGCGTCGAGATAGGCATAACCGTCAAGGAAAGACACACAGACTATTATAAGATATCCGTCAGAACAACAGACAAGCTCAATGCATCAGAGTTCTGCAAGCAGTTCGGCGGCGGCGGACATATCAGAGCCGCAGGCTGCGAGATACAGGGCACGCTCGAAGAAGTCGAGAGCAAGCTGCTTGACGGAGCTGCAGAGTTATTCAAGTGATATGACAAACAATGATAATCTTGCAGGCATACTGCCTGTGAACAAGCCGCAGGGGTGGACATCTTTCGATGTCATCGCAAAGCTGCGAGGTGTGCTGAGGATAAAACGCCTCGGTCACGCAGGCACTCTCGACCCTATGGCAACAGGCGTGCTGCCCGTGTTCGTGGGCAAGGCGACAAAAGCCTGCGATATTCTGCCCGACACTAAAAAAGCCTATACAGCAGGCTTTAAGCTGGGCGTGACGACAGATACGCTCGACATCACGGGCGAAGTGCTTACCGAGAAAACTGCAAACGTCACCCGTGAGCAGCTCGAAAGCACCAGAGCGCAGTTCGTGGGAGAGATAACCCAGCTGCCGCCGATGTATTCGGCTGTCAAGGTCGACGGCAAAAGACTTTACCAGCTTGCCCGTGAGGGAAAAGCTGTCGAGAGAACACCGAGAAAGTGCACCGTGCACAGCATTGAGATCCTCTCGTTCGACGAAAAAACTCAGCAGGGCGAGATGACCGTTTGCTGCGAAAAAGGCACGTATATCCGCACGATAATCGACGATATCGGGCAGGCGCTCGGCACGGGTGCGGTGATGACGAGCCTGGTGAGAACATATTCGGGCGGCTTTGACATCAGCGATTGCCTGACTATCGAACAGATAGCCGACAAAGTCTCGCAGGGTGAGCTTGCACAGCTGATAATGCCGACAGAAAAAGCGTTTGCACTTTATGATGATATCCGCCTTGACGAGAGAACGACAGGGCTTTACAAAAACGGTGTCAAGCTTTTTGAAAGGCAGGTCACGGCGGCGGACAAGTCATCGGGAAAAACGTTCAGAGTGTTCGGCGCAGACGGCGCATTCTTAGGGCTTGCGGCGTTTGAGAACGGCCTGCTGCGCAGCGTGAAGAATTTTTATTAGGTGATAGAATGTTACAGGATATACCCAAAAGCGTTGATATAGAATTTGACCCGGATCCTGCGCAGGATAACGATACTGTCCTGTGCTTTGACGGCAGAAAGCTGCTGTCACGCCTGCAGGATAACAAAGCAGTGCTGCCTAAGCTGTCCCAGCTTGACAGCAGCTGCAAACTCGTCTTTGCATTTAAAGCAGACGGCATAAGATACTTTCTCTGCCTTGAAAAAGCAAGCGCCGACGGATTTTCTTTCGAGCCGCTCGGCAGCTTCAGATATGTCACCGCAGATACCGACCAGTATGCCATTATCACAGGCTATCATTATTACTGCTTCCACAGCGAGAATAAATTCTGTGCCAAGTGCGGCGCAAAGCTCGAGCATTCACCGCACAAGCGCTGTATGGTCTGCACATGCTGCGGCAAAGAGGTCTATCCGACTATCGCACCTGCGATAATCCTCGGCATCATCGACGAGGACACCGACAGCATACTGCTCACACGCTATGCAGGCAGGGAGTATAAGAAATATGCCCTTGTCGCAGGATTCATCGAGATGGGCGAGAGCGCTGAGATGGCAGCAAAGCGTGAGGCAATGGAAGAAACGGGTCTTGATATCGAAGATATCGAGTTTTTCGGGACACAGCCGTGGGGCATGGCGCAGAACCTGCTCATAGGCTACTTTGCAAAGGTCAGAGGTTCACGGGAGATACACCGTGATACCGAAGAACTTTCCGAGGCGCTGTGGGTAAAGCGTGAGGACGTGCCGGCACAGCCGGGCGGCGCAAGCCTGACAAGCGAAATGATGTGGGCGTTCAGAAGCTCGCAGAGGTGACTTTGGGGGTAATAGCTTGATATACCTTAAAGACAATGAAAAAACAAATGAAAAGACCGCCTGCGCACTCGGACTTTTTGACGGCGTGCACCGTGGACATCAGCTTGTCATCGGCAGGGCGATAGAATACAGCAAGCAGGGCTTGAAGTCAGCAGTGTTCACCTTTGCGACCGATACGGTCACAACAAAGGGTCACGACGGCAGGATAGAAATGATACTCACCGACGAAGGCAAGCAAAGATGCTTTGAAAAGCTCGGCGTTGACTATCTTTTCTCTCCGAAATTCGAGGATTATAAAGAAATGTCCTGCGAGGACTTTGTAAGGATAGTTCTCAAAGAAAAGCTGTGCTGTGAAAGAGCCGTCTGCGGCATTGATTACCGATTCGGCAAGGGCGCAGCAGGCGACTGCGACAAGCTGAGAGAGCTTGGCGAAAAATACGGCATCAAGGTCGATGTCGTGCGGCAGCTGTGCGATGCCAACGGCGTTATCTCTTCGACCGTCATACGCAGTGCCATACGCTGCGGCGAGATAGAAAAGGCAAACGATATGCTCGGCTATACATTCTTTTTTGAGCTGCCCGTCGAAAGAGGTCAGCAGCTCGCAAGAACGCTCGAGCACCCGACCATAAACCAGCACATACCGCAGGGACAGATACTTCCCCGCTTCGGCGTCTACTGCACAAGAGTAAGAATTGGCGAAAAGCAGTATGCAGGCGTGACGAACGTCGGCATCAAACCGACATTCAATGCGCATACCTCACCGCTTGCCGAAACGTATATAATAGACTACGACGGCGACCTCTACGGAAAGACCGTCACAGTCTGCTTTGATAAGTTCATGAGGGCGGAGCAGAAATTCGACAGCGCAGAACTGCTCAAACAGCAGATAGACAGGGATACTGCCGCCGCAGCCGAATACTTCCGCACCCATACCATACATACAGATGCTATTTGAAAGGACAGGTCACAATGAATAAAGTCAGAACACGTTTTGCACCGTCACCGACGGGATATATGCACATCGGAAACCTCAGGACTGCGCTGTTTGCGTACCTTATCGCAAAACAGCAGGGCGGAGATTTCATTCTTCGCATCGAGGATACCGACCAGGGACGCTACGTTGAGGGCGCAACAGAGGTAATCTATAAAACGCTCAAAGATGTCGGTCTCAACTGGGACGAGGGTCCGGATATCGGCGGTCCTGTCGGTCCGTATATCCAGTCCGAGAGAATGGGTATGTTCAAAAAATACGCCGAGGAGCTTGTAGAAAAAGGCGAGGCTTACTACTGCTTCTGCGACAAGGAAAGACTTGACGGTCTTAAAGCTCAGTGCGAGGCAGACGGCAAAACTTACAGCTATGACAGACACTGCCGTGACCTTTCAAAAGACAAGGTCAAGGCAAAGCTCGACGCAGGCACACCTTATGTCATCAGACAGAAGATGCCTACCGAGGGACAGGTAACTTTCCACGACGAGCTTTACGGCGACATCACCGTTGACTGTGCAGAGCTTGAGGATCAGATCCTCATCAAGACCGACGGTATGCCGACATATAACTTCGCAAATGTCGTTGACGATCACCTCATGGGCATCACCCACGTCGTAAGAGGCAACGAGTATCTTTCCAGCGCACCTAAGTATGAGCTTCTGTATAAGGCTTTCGGCTGGGAAGTTCCGACATATATCCACGTTGAGCATATTATGAAGGACAAACAGCATAAGCTGTCCAAGCGTGACGGCGATGCATCTTTCCAGGACCTTATGGATAAGGGCTATCTGTAAGAGGCAGTGCTCAACTATATCGCCCTGCTCGGCTGGGCACCGAAGGGCGAGAACGAGATATACTCGCTCGAAGAGCTGGTCAAGGAGTTCGATATCCACGGACTTTCCAAAGCACCTGCTATCTTTGACCCGCTGAAAATGAAAGCTATCAATGCAAAGTATATCAAAGCTCTTGCGCCCGAAAAGTTTGCTGAGTATGCAGTGCCGTATATAAAGCAGACAGTCAAGAGAACAGATGTCGATGTCGAGTATATCGCATCGCTGCTGCAGGCAAGAACAGAGGTGTTCACCGATATTCCCGAAATGGTGGATTTCATCGACGCAATGCCCGAGTACGACAGCGAGATGTACTGCCATAAGAAGATGAAGACCAACCTTGAGAATTCATTGCAGGCGCTCAAAGATGTCCTGCCTGTAATGGAAGCGCTCGATAACTGGACGATAGACGGCATACACGATGCGTTGTTCGGACTTATCGAAAAGCTCGGCGTAAAGAACGGCATTATCCTGTGGCCGCTGAGAGTTGCACTCTCGGGCAAGCAGTCCACACCGGGCGGCGGCGTAGAGATAGCATATATCATCGGCAAGCAGGATACCCTCGATAGAATCAACAAAGCAATAGCAAAGCTCAGCTGATAAAACAATAATAACAGGTTTTTCGTGTCACAGAGTAACCGTTACCACGGTTACTCCCGAGAGAATGGCGAAGCCATTCTCGTGCCTTCTTTCTCGTAAAAGAAAGGCAAATTGTCCTGCGGACAATCGGGGTCAAGGGCAGCGCCTTGAAAATACGCAGTATTTTTACGCTGCTCCGCAGACAGCGAAACACTTTGCCGTCAGGCGCTCCGCAAGGGTGAATTTTAAAACAGTCCTGCGGACTGTTTTAAAAGAGGGAACGCCCTGCAAGAGAGGGCGTTCCCTTACCCTGTG
>CAMYUO010000177.1 GCA_947302065.1 uncultured Clostridia bacterium
CGCTGTCCGCACCTGTAGATTTGACTCCTCCGGCGTCTGTTACCGCCTTGCCGTTATATTCTGATGGTAAAGTCACCGACGTATCGGTACCCGTGCAGGTCTTGAGTCGGTATGTTCCGTCGCTAAGCAGATAAAAGGAGGTATTCATCGCCGCACTCGCCGTAATTACTGTGCTCTCACCGAGAAAACCCTCGGGCAGAGCCGCCGCCGAGCCGAACAGCATACATACCGCCAGCACAGCAGATAATAGTCTTTTCTTCATTCAAATTCGCTCCTTAAAAGCAAGATACACCCCATTATTATAATTATACACCACCCCGTGCACGCCGTCAATCAGCGGCACAAACCTTTGTAACATTGACCAAAAACGTCTACTATATTTTGTGCACAAAAAAAGACCTCCCCATTTGGAAAGGTCTGTAAAGATATCATACCACTTGTTGTACCGACGCAGATGCGCTGTTTTCGGCTGTTTGCGGCTTGTCACGCCGAGCAGCGAGCGCCATCAGCAGCATGAGCACAGCATTGCCGCACAGGTTCAGCCACGGCATCGTCGGCTCTTTGTAGTTAATGTTCGCCTTGTTGACCGCATTGAGCAGCAGATACACCGCACCGCTGACCGCACAGATATTAATTATGCCGAGCCACAGCTTATCGAAAAAGCAATAAAGAACGCTGACAACAAATGCCGCTGACAAAGCAGCGATCGGCAGTGTCATCTTCACGTTCAGCTGCGAGATCAGATCACTGCTGTTTATCGAGAACAGCACGGCAAACAGCGGTCCAACAAATGCGCATACCAAACCGATCGGCTTTTTGCGGAAGATCGCCATGCACAGATAGGCTGCGGCACTGACGATCAGCAGAATAAAGCTGTATCCCACAAAATCATACTCTATCTTGTTGAGCGTGTAATAGTAATTCTTGTCAACAAGCTCCTTGAGCGAGTCCTTGTGCGATGACACACTGCCGAGCATCATCAAGTTGGCTATGATGCCGACCGCCGCAACGATGAAGAAGAACACCTTCATTGGGTTGCCCGTTTTGTATGTCACATCGCTCTGCACCACAGGCGTGAAATACGCTTTCACAGGCGCAGCCTCGGGCTTTTTCGTACCGCAGTAACGGCAGAATTTCGCATCGGGCGTATTCATCTTGTGGCAACCCACGCACTCCCAGTCAGCGTTTTCCTGTGCCTTGTCCACCAACTGCACGGGCTGAGGCGGAATGTTCTGCGCTGCCGCTTCAGACTGAACCGTCTGCATAGGCTGCGTATTCTGAGCAGTCTGGTTCCCCGAAGTCTTTGCAAGATCTTTCCCACTGACATAAAACAGTTTGTCTATCACTATCGCTGCAATGACCGTTATCACCGCAGCAGCGACTATCGCCACGACACCAAGATTTGTCGGCGAGATAAGAAGCAAGCCGATGCCTGCTGCTGCACCGATTATCGGCGAGATCACAGGGCCCTCACCTATTCCCAGTGCCCGAATGAATATCAGCGACGCCAAAAATGCGCTTGCGCAAACACCGCCAAGCAGAACTGTTGCCATCTCCTCAAACAATCCCTGTAACATCCCATCACTTCCTTTGCTATAATTATAGCATATTCTTTACAAAAGTCAACTGTGCGTTTTGCTTTACAGCAAAGCCCGACCACCTCACTCAGACAAAAAACGAGCCGAGAGATCATCTCTCGGCTCTGAAGAGATTTGATTTTTTATCCTGCTGATTTTTTCTCAACATACTCAGCATTTACTTTGGCATTTGTGTAGACAATATGATCAGTGCTCGAATAACTTGAACCGGTGATCTCAGCGGTTACTTCAAACTTATAGTTAGCATATCTGTAACCCGGTATCGCTTCAAGTTTTGCTGCTGTTTTCACATCAAACTCAAAGTTAGCATTGAAATGGTTGTTATCATCATTATACTGTATCGCCATACCCTGTTTATTCTCAGGCAGAGGCATTGTATACGTATAATACAGATATCCGTCATCGCTTGCTTCTGTCAGACTCAATGCACTCGTATTAGGCTTTCCTATCAGCTTGAAGTTTTCAAGATATCCAAGATCATCACCATCATCCTGAATGTTTACCGGCTGATATTTGTAACCTGATGTGTTATCTGCGTTCTGTTTCTGATTAAGCTTGATAGTAAGTTTAAGTGCATGATTTCCGTCAAAGATATCATCTTCCGGCAACTGAGAAATATCATAGTCCATACCGATACTGATGTATTCCGTATCGCCCTTTTCAGGATATTTTGAACCCTGGTCGATGTACTTGGCGTTGATGCCCAGAGAACTCTTATTGTGGCTCTGCTCACCATACGGATCATATTCATCGTTTTCCGCTTGGTCTATTGCATTAAGCGAAAGCTTGCCGTTAACCTTTGATCTGTCAACATAATATCTGATGCCAGGGACTTCTGAAGCCTTTTGTATGTTGTTGCTGTAAGGCACTCGATCACTTACGAAATCGAGTCGTGCAGCAGCATCGAACTGAACACCGTTACGGTCGATGTCATTACTTCTAGAAGTGAACTCTTCTATCAGCTTTTTCTCATCAGGTTCAAAAGTAAGGTTTATTTCTATTTCCTGTGTGCTTTGCCATACACCTGACTCCTGCGCAGTTACTGTTATCTCTATAGGGTCAATATACAGATAGGCTTCGCCGTCGTCTATACTGTCACTATAATCTTTAACGGGATCTCCGTTGCGCTTGCTGGCTATCGAGTAAGACTTATTGTTCTTTATCGTGCTGTCTTTATCAAGATTACCGTCTTTATCATATCTGTTAAGGTAAAGCATATAGCCTTGATACAGCTTCTCGTTTGTAAGGTTCCTGTAGAAATATGCTGTACGCGTTGCTTCTCCGGCATCAAATTCGACAGTTGAGATCAGCTTAGCTTTAAGAATATTATTGTCTGTCGAGATCCTAACATTATCGTTATAGTCCCCGGCTGTTCTGGATATTATCATTGTCTGCTTAAGGAACTGACCAAGATAAATCGCTGTGTTTTTTGCGTTTTCCCTCTGACAAGTTATAACATCACTCGTTATTGTCATTGGACAGTCAACTATAAATCCGTAAGCATTGTTAGTTGTTCTTTGAATGTATACATGCTGAGATAATATGATTCAACGATATCGTTAGTTACTTCCAGCTTATATCTAGGGCCGGCATCTCCGGCAGAATAAGCTTTGAACCACTTTTTGCTATTATCGGTAGGTGATGACTTATCATAAGCATATGCTATCGCATCTTCATGAGTCGTCTGATTTGCACACAGAACATATGCACCATCATTGTTCGCGATCGAGTAGACCACCTTTTTACCTGCGATATCATTCAGAGACTGGATGTGAGCTTCGAATGTCTCGCTCGGTGTTATCGCCGATGCTTTATTTCTGTCAGTCGTGAACGCACCAAAATTGATAACATCATATGCATTCTGGCCAGTCGAAATGGCTGTTTCAACGCCATCGTCCTGCTTTGTAAGATAGTATTCCTTATCAACGCCGTTGTTGTTATCGAGAAGAACAAATTGTGTTGAATCCGCTATGGATCTGTCACCCTGGTATTCAAACTGGATCCTCTTGGGAGCGTTCCAGTTAAGTGCCTTTCCTGAACCGAGGAATTTGTTTACTTCTTCTTTAGTGTATTCAAACTGAACATAAATTGTCTGCCAAGAATCAAAACCTGCGCCGAGCTTAGTGATCTCGTCCCAGTCGATCGATTCTATCTTTTCCTTGTAAATGCTCGGCTCGTACTCAGAACCCTGCAGAGCTGTGGCACTGAAATTGAATTTCAGCAGCTTTTTCGTAAGCACAGGAACATACAGATGATATGCCGTCTTACTTGCATTTGTAGGATCAAGGAATCTGATATCGATCATTGTGAACTGATTCTGTCCTGCGATCGAATCGGCTTTTGCATCAACATAAATGAACTTATCGCCGCTTAATTGCAAGCCGCAATCTGTTGCGCTGCCACTTTTTTGATATACACCGCCTATACATTTGCAAGGATAGAGATCCACAATATAATTGCCGGAACTGTTCTGATTATAATTGCCTGTGGTATTAGTCAGTGTACGAATATATGCGTTGATATAGTTGTTATAGTCTGTTTTTGCACCACCGATGGCAATTATCGGGAAATCCTGACCGCCATTGTTTTCATATGCTGCGGGAAGACCCATTTCTTTGTCATACGTCGTGATCTTGATATCAGTGTCCGTACCGTCCAACATACCCTTGACTTTATTAATATCTGTACTCGAAACGTTAGAATACTTGATCCTGTTATCAGCTGCGCCGCTTGTATATTCGCTGACGATCGTTTTTGCAAGAGGATTGTCAGAAACAATGCTGATACCGTCACCGGTAAGGATAGATGTTCCGCCGGCAGAGATATTCGGGCTGACGGTTACATATGGGTAATAATTCTTGCCTGCACCTTCACCAACATTGGTAACATTAGCTGCGGTAATTGTTGACATAGCCGATCCATGAGCATCTGTGTGGTTAACACCGCTATAATCAGCGTCTACCAATAAGCCGCTGCCATAAGATCCATTTCCGGCATCTTTTTCAACGATCACAGAAGCTGTATCAGAGGTTTGACGATAATTGTTCTGTCGGCTGAAACCTGCGATTTTAATAGTATTGTTGTTTGTCTTTCCTATGAAATTACCGTATGATGTAGTAACATTATTATCTTCAAAACTATTATACGTAAAAGTATTATTATATGCAGATACGTTATATCCGGAAATACCATTACCTGTGTAACCAACAACACCACCCATAACATTATTTGCGTGATTGCCTTTGATTTTTATAACGCAGTTATGAACAGAAGAATTAACTATTGTTCTCGTTGTATTATTAGCAAAGCCTATCAGCCCTCCGACACCATAGGTATTATTATTATCTGCTTTTTTGGTCTGTGATATTGTATAATTGCTTATTTCGCAGCCATTGATGTCATAACAATACTT
>CAMYUO010000178.1 GCA_947302065.1 uncultured Clostridia bacterium
CGCCTGCGGCGAACTGCTCTTCCTGCTGGGCAAATCTCTCACGCTGGTCGATAGGATCGTTCAGCTCGGAATAAGCGTTGCACATCTCTCTGCCGGTGATGAACAGCTCGAATCTCTCGACATACTCGGGAGCATCGGGCTTTCTCTTTGTCAGCGGTGAGATCTCAACAGGGTGATCCATAATGAATGTTGGCTGGATAAGATTTTCCTCGACGAACTGCTCAAAGAACAGGTTGAGGATATCGCCCTTTGTATGTCTGTCCTCGAACTCGACGTGGTGCTGCTTTGCGAGCGCCTTTGCCTCGTCGGTATCCTTTACCTGTGCAAAGTCAACGCCCGAATACTTCTTGACAGCCTCGATCATGGTAAGTCTTTCAAAAGGCTTGCCAAGGTCGATCTCATACTCGCCGTACGGAACGCAGGTCTTTCCGCAGACCTCCATTGCGACGTGTCTGAACATATTCTCGGTGAGGTCCATCATGCCGTGGTAATCGGTATAAGCCTGATAAAGCTCCATAAGTGTGAACTCAGGGTTATGTCTTGCGTCAACGCCCTCGTTTCTGAAAACTCTGCCTATCTCATAGACTCTTTCAAGTCCGCCGACGATAAGTCTTTTGAGGTAAAGCTCAAGGCTGATACGCAGCTTTACGTCCTCGTTGAGCGCATTGTAATGTGTCTCGAACGGTCTTGCAGCGGCGCCGCCCGCATTTGAAACGAGCATAGGAGTTTCGACCTCCATAAAGCCCTGCGAGTCAAGATATCTTCTTATCGAAGAGATTATCTGCGAACGCTTGATGAATGTTTCCTTGACCTCTGGGTTGCAGATGAGGTCGGTATATCTCTGTCTGTAACGAACGTCGGTATTTGTCAGGCCGTGCCACTTTTCAGGCAGCGGCAGCAGCGACTTTGAAAGCAGGGTTATCTTGTGGGCATGAACGGATATCTCGCCGCGTCTTGTTCTGAAAACGAAGCCGTCGATACCAACGATGTCGCCGATATCCCATGTTTTGAAGTCCTTGAAGGCTTCCTCGCCGATATCGTTCATTCTGACATAGACCTGAACTCTGTCGGTCTTGTCTCTTACGTCGATGAAGTTTGCCTTGCCCATATCACGCCATGACATGATCCTGCCTGCGATGCGGACATTTATCTGCTGTTCGTCGAGCAGCTGCTTGAACTTTTCTTCATCGCCCTGTGCCTGTGCTGTGCATGATGCTTCGAGCGTTTCATAGCTCAGCTTAGCTTTTGCGTTTGAAGATGTAACATCAAATCTTGTTATCTCAAACGGGTCGGCACCCTTTTCCTTGAGGGCGTTGAGCTTATCTATCCTTATCTGCTTGAGGCTGTTGACCTCTTCCTGCGAAAGCTCTTCTTCCTCTACGGGTGTTTCAAGTATCTCGTCACTCATTTATAACTTTCCTTTCGTATTAACTGTACAAAAAAATTACTCTCTTGTGATTTCGAGGACTTCAAATTTGAGCAGACCTGCGGGTGCTTCCACCTCGAAAACGTCGCCGACTTTCTTTCTGAGAGCGGCTTTGCCGATAGGTGACTCGTCGGAGATCTTGCCGTTATCTGGATCGGACTCTGTTGAGCCGACGATCTGCAGTGTTTCTACCTCATCGAACTCGAGGTCTTTGATCTTGATCTTTGAGCCTACGCCGATCTCGTCGGTGGAGATCTCATCGTCCTCAACGACGATAGCGTTTGCGATGAGCAGTTCCAGCTCGTTTATCTTGGATTCGAGGATAGCCTGCTCGTTCTTTGCCTCATCATACTCGGCGTTCTCGGAAAGGTCTCCGAAAGAACGTGCTTCTTTGAGCTTCTGAGCGACCTCTTTACGCTTGACGGTAACAAGGTACTCTCTCTCCTCAACTAATTTCTCATAACCTGCTCTTGAAACGGTCTTAGCATTTGCCATGATAGCTCACTCCTAAATCTAAAATTTCTTTTAACGTACTTATTATAATAGCATACTGTCAAAATGATATTATACAGCATTTCACCGCATTTGTCAAGCATTTTGCGCTTTCTGCGCATAGTTTTGAACTTATTGAAAACAATACTGTTTTAGTGCTATTTGCTATTGACGAAAACCTACTTTCGTGCTATACTAATCAAATGCAAGTCAATGGAATAATAGGTCTTTACTGAGATGGGTCAAGCCCTCAGGGCTTGAAGAAACCGAGATAACCGCCGGGCAAGGGAGCGCCCTCTCTTGCAGGGCAGCTCCCTCTTTCAAAATAGTCCGCCGGACTATTTTGAAATTCACCCTTGCGGAGCGCACGAGGTAGGAGATTTCGCTGACTGCGGTCAGCGACAAGGGCTCTGCCCTTGACCCGCAAGCCTTTTTTACGAGAAAGAAGGCACGAGAATGGCTTCGCCATTCTCTCGGGAGTAACCGTGGTAACGGTTACTCTGTGACACGAAAAACCTGTTATTATTGCTTACAATCATTATCAAAAGAGGAGAGATATAATGCTCAGACTTGAAAATATAAGCTGGAAGCTTGAAGACGGGCGCGGCATTCTCAACGATGTGAGCCTTGAGATACCCGACAGCAAGCTTGTAGTTATCACAGGTCCCAACGGCGGCGGAAAGACGACTCTCGCAAAGACGGTAGCAGGTCTTATCACGCCGGAATCGGGAAAGATATTCTTTGACGGTGAGGACCTCACCGGACGTGACATCACGCAGCGTGCGAAAAAGGGCATAAGCTCTGCTTTTCAGCAGCCTGTGCGTTTCAAAGGATTGACGGTAAAGGATCTGCTGACGCTGGCTGCGGGCAGAGAGCTGAAAAGGCTCGAGCTTTGCGAGCTGCTCGGCAAGGTGGGACTTTGCAAGAACGATTACATTGACCGTGAGGTGAACGCATCACTTTCGGGCGGTGAGATAAAGCGCATCGAGATAGCTACGGTGCTTGCGAGAAACACAAAGCTGTCTATCTTTGATGAGCCTGAGGCAGGCATTGACCTGTGGAGCTTTGCAGGTCTTGTTGATGTTTTCAAAGAGGTCAAGAAGAAATACAAGGGCACGCTGATGATAATTTCGCATCAGGAGCGTATTTTGCAGATCGCTGATGAGATAATCGTGATCTCGGGCGGAAAGGTCGAGGCGGCAGGAACTGCCGAGGAGATAATGCCTAAGCTCGTTTCGGGCAGCAGAACGCTCAGACCGTGTGAAAGGAGCGCAGCGGAATGAATGATATAACCAGACAGCTGCTTGAGATCATTTCGGATTTTGACGGCGAATTCAAGGGCGCTTACAACATTCGTGAGGACGGGCAGTGCGCTGCGAGAGAGTCCTCGGAGAACATAAAGATAGAATCAAAGCAGGACGCTCCGGGTCTTGTGATAAAGATAAAGCCGGGCACAAAGGGCGAGAAAGTTTTCATTCCTGCGTGCGTGACAAAAAGCGGCATAGACGACCTCGTTTACAATGATTTTTACGTTGGCGAGGGCGCTGATGTGACTATCGTTGCAGGCTGCGGCGTTCACAACACGGGTGAGGAAGAGGCTCGCCACAACGGCATACACAGGTTCTTCATCGAGAAAGATGCAAATGTCGTTTACGAGGAAAAGCATATCGGAACGGGCGAGGCAAGCGGTCCGAGAAAGATAGACCCTGTTACAGATGTCGAGCTTGGCGAGAATGCGAAGCTGACGATGGACACTGTTCAGCTCGGCGGCGTTGATAACACGACGAGGGTGACAAGAGGCGTGCTCGGTGACGGCGCAAGGCTCATCATCAAGGAAAGGCTGATGACAAACGGCAAAGAGCAGGCAAAGACGGATTTCTACGTTGAGCTAAAAGGCGAGAACAGCGGTGTTGACCTGATGTCGAGGTCTGTTGCGAGGGACGAGTCATATCAGGAGTATCACAGCGTTATCAAGGGCATGAATGTATGCACGGGACATTCGGAGTGCGATGCGATACTTGTCGGAAACGGCAAGGTGTCGGCGTCACCGCAGCTCGATGCGGAGCACCCCGATGCAGCGCTGATACACGAGGCGGCTATCGGAAAGATAGCAGGCGAGCAGCTGCTCAAGCTGCGGACTCTCGGACTGACCGAGGAAGAGGCAGAGCAGAAGATAATCTCGGGATTCCTGAAATAGAGAAAAAATCAGAGGACAGTTTGGAACTGTCCTCTTTTTTGTACAATAAATCCAAGCGTACTGTGATAGTATGGCTTGTTTGATAGCTGTGGAAATTCTTCTGAAAAGTGTTTTCTCTGAACTCTCTCGGAACCCTTACTCATTTTTCGTTACAGGGGACTATTATTTTTCAAGTCCCCTGTGGCGAAAAATCAATAAAAGGTTTCTGAAAGGGGTTTGGGGAAAACTCTTCTCCAAAAGAGTTCTCCCCAATTATCAGACAAATTATTCTGTTACAGCCCGTTTGGGTTTTTGCTGATGAAGTTCCAGCTGTGTGCGGTCATTTCATCGAGGCTGTATTTTGCTTCCCAGCCGAAAAGCTGTTTTGCCTTATCGGTCTTTGCGTAGTAGGCAGGCAGGTCGCCGGGTCTGCGTGGCTTGATGACATATGGCAGCTCTCTTCCGCACGCTTTTTCAAAGCTATGCAGAACGTCCATTACGCTGGAGCCTTTGCCTGTTCCGAGGTTGACCGCCTCGACGCCTTTATGTTCGAGCACATATTTAACTGCGCAGAGGTGTCCGTCGGCGAGGTCGCAGACGTGGATATAATCCCTTACGCCCGTGCCGTCGTGGGTATCGTAATCATCGCCGAAAACGCCGAGTTTTTCGAGCTTTCCGACAGCGACCTGACAGATATACGGCAGCAGGTTGTTCGGGATGCCGTTGGGGTCTTCGCCGATCCGACCGCTCTTGTGGGCGCCGATCGGATTGAAGTAGCGCAGGAGCGCGATTCCCATCTCCGGCTCGGCGTGGTGGATGTCGCGGAGGATGTCCTCGATCATGAGCTTCGTGCGGCCGTACGGGTTCGTCACGCTGAGCGGGAAGTCCTCGGTGATCGGCACCGTCT
>CAMYUO010000179.1 GCA_947302065.1 uncultured Clostridia bacterium
CTTTGTCAAAGCCATCATTGCCTTTAACAGTCATTTTTGCTTTGGTGATATACTGCAGCGAAAACGTTTGAGATTTTTGCTCAAACGTTTCGTAACACCTGTTACTATTAGTAACAAATATATCACACTGCCAATTAATTGTCAATATTTTTCACATAACTTTCATTAAAACCGTGCGTGTTAAGATTTGCTTAAAAATTTAGTTACAGTTTTGAACATCTGAGAGCGTTGAGTATCGCCAAAAGCGCCACGCCGACGTCTGCAAATACAGCCATCCACATACCTGCGATGCCGAAAGCACCGAGCACCATAACTGCAAACTTTATGCCGAGTGCGAATACGATGTTCTGCTTTACGATGACCATCGTCTTGCGTGATATCTGCACAGCCTTCGGTATGCTTGTCGGGTCGTCGTTCATAAGCACCACATCAGCTGCTTCTATCGCAATATCCGAACCCAGACCGCCCATTGCGATGCCTATATCAGCCCTTGCGATAACGGGCGCATCGTTGATGCCGTCGCCTGCAAACGCTACAAGACCGCCTTTCTTGTCAGCCATAAGCTGCTCGACCTTTTCGACCTTGTTTTGCGGCAGCAGGGAAGCGAAGAATCTCTTTATGCCAAGGCTGCCTGCAACTGCCTGAGCCGTCTGCGGCTTGTCGCCTGTGAGCATGACCGTGTCGATGCCCAATTTTGAGAGTGAATCCACCGCCGTTTTTGCCTGCTCTCTTACCTCGTCGCCGAGCGTGATGCAGCCGACATATCTTCCGTCAAATGCAACGTAAACTGTTGTGTAGATGCTGTCCTCTGCCGGTACGTTTATGCCCTCTTTTTCGAGCAGCTCACGCTTGCCGCACAGTATCTTTCTTCCGCCGTGAACACAGCTCATACCGAAGCCCGATATCTCGCTTATCTCGCTGACATCGTCGGCTGCTACCTGCTTGCCGTACTGCCTGATTATCGAGTTTGCGATAGGGTGGTTAGAGCCTGACTCCGCAAACGCAGCATACTCTAAAAGCTGCTGTTCGCTTATGCCGACAGGCTTTATCTCTATTACGCTGAAAGTACCCTTGGTAAGCGTGCCTGTCTTGTCAACTGCAAGTGCCGAGCATTTTGAAAGTGCCTCGACAGCCTTTGCGCCCTTGACAAGTATGCCCTGCTTTGATGCGCCGCCGATTCCTGCAAAGAAACCGAGCGGGATAGATATTACAAGTGCGCACGGGCAGGATATAACGAGGAACAGAAGTCCTCTGTAAAGCCATTTTGAGAACTGTGAAAAGCCGAGGAAACAGCAGGGGAGAACTGTGAGCAGAACTGCGCACAGTACCACTGCGGGAGTGTATACCCTTGCAAATCTTGTGATGAATTTCTCCGTTTCCGCTTTCTTTTCCGATGCGTTCTCAACAAGATCCATTATCCTTGCAACAGCGCTGTCGCCGTAGCTCGATGTTACTCTGATCTTTATAACGCCGTCGAGGTTGGTGCAGCCGCTCATT
Organism: uncultured Clostridia bacterium; assembly: GCA_947302065.1. Lineage (GTDB taxonomy): Bacteria > Bacillota > Clostridia > Oscillospirales > Ruminococcaceae > Hominimerdicola. The sequence continues at coordinate 1,498 of CAMYUO010000179.1, forward strand.
ACGTTTTCGCCAGCACCCACAGATACAGGCAGGAACTCGCCTGTGATCGCCGATGTGTCAAGCTGTGAGCTGCCCTCGATTATCTCTCCGTCAAGAGCGATCCTTTCACCTGCCCTGACGATGATGATGTCACCTCTGTGCACCTGCTCGGGATCGACCTTTTCTTCCTTGCCGTCTTTTATGATGCGTGCAAATTCGGGTTTTAACTCCATAAGGCTCGTGATCGAGCGCCTTGATTTTTCAACAGCGATGTCCTGCAAAAGCTCTCCGACCTGGAAAAACAGCATTACCGCCGCAGCCTCGTCAAAGTATCCGAGTGCCACTGCGCCGACCGTTGCGATGAACATAAGCAGTGTTTCGTCGAATGCCTCGCCGTGCAGCAGATTGCGAAGTGCAGAGAACACAACATCATAGCCGGCTATAACATAACTGCAAAGAGCAAGTATCGTGCAGGGGAGTTCAAACGGCAGGATTTTTGAAAGACCGAACAGCACGCCTGCGATAACAAAGCGAACTATGTCGAACGTGTGGCTCTCGCTGCCGCCGTGTTCGTGTGAGTGACCGTGTGAGTGTTCATGCTCGTGTCCGTGCTCATGTCCGTCACAGTGACAGTGTTCATGCTCGTGGTGATGTTCGTGGTGCTCCTTGCTCTGCGAATAGTCAAGCACCTCAACATCAGGCTCGAGCTTGCCGACTATCGCCTTGACTTTGTTGTCTATATTTGTTCTGTCAGGCTCTGAGTGCATAACGATGAGCTTTTTGCGGATAAAATCCATATCAGCTGATTCAACGATCTCCAGATCGTTCACCCTGATAGCTATCTTTTGTGCACAATTCGGACAGTCGAGTCCTTTGAGCCAGTAAACTGTTTTGGTCATTGCGACCACCAAGCCTTTCTAATGTATGCTATATTTCAAGCTGTCTTCCGCATTTGAAATATGATATGTTTTTGTGTCTGTCTTTGAGATATCTGTATGCATCTGTTCCGGTGCAGTGGCAGGTATAGAATTTTACATCATTGAACTGTTCCAGAGCCTCTGAAAGCTCATCGAGCTGTGCTTTCGGTACAGTCTTTTTGCTAACAGGATCAAAGAGATGAAATCCGCCGATGCAGTAATCAGGTCTGATCTCAGAGGAACTCTTGAGTATCCTTATCACTCCCGAATGACCGCAACCCATAAACACGACATTTTTGTTTTCGTGTATAAGCAGGTTGTGCTCATGCCTGAAATCATCAAGCTGTTTACCGGCATACAGATTCATATTTGCCTGCGAATGAAAACTGTCATTGCTATTTGCGGTGAAGAGCATCAGCTCATCATCTATCCTGTGATCTCCGTCGATAAGAACTATCCTTTGATCGTTCATCAGCCTTTTATCGAGCGAAATGCCTATCTTCAGAAACAATACCTTTACCAAGTGCTTATCAAAAGCACTTTTCTGCAGATAAATCCTTGCGTTTTTGTTTATCTCCATAAATTTTTTCAAAGCGCCGCCGTGGTCTTTATGCCCGTGAGATATTATAACAGTATCTACTTTTGTAAGGTCTATTTTTTTCCTCTTTGCATTTTCAAACAGCGTTTTGTCAGGTCCAACATCAAAAAGTATTTTGTGTTTATTAGTTTCGATATAAAACGATAAACCGTGCTTTGCTTTTACGCTTCCGTCGGATATGTTCTCCACAAGTGCGATTATTTTCATTTTTGTCTCCTGTTTTTTCTTTACTCGCTTATGTGCTCCATGCCCATACTCAGTATTGTCGCAACGTGTTCGTCGGAAACAGAATAAATGACCGATTTGCCGACCTTGCGATACTTGACGAGCCTTGCCTGTTTGAGCACTCTGAGCTGATGAGAAACTGCCGACTGTGTCGAGCCGACTATCTCTGTTATGTCGCCGACGCTCATTTCGTTATCAAGAATAGTGTAGAGTATCTTTACTCTTGTCGGGTCAGAGAGCATCTTGAAAAGCTCCGCCAGCTCGAATACCTCTTCCTCGACAGGCATGTTTTCTTTTACCTTTTCAATGTTGTCCATATCATTTTCCTCCTTGTGAAAGGGAATAGTTTCTTGATTATTGAATGAACATATGAATATCTGTTCATATGTATTATAACATATACACACCAAAAGTCAATGAACAATTTATGAACTTTTGCATCGGCGCAAAAACGCATAAAAAGATATTTTTCAAAAAGGGTATTTACAAATATGGTATCGTTGTGCTATAATAATTCTAAATGTTGTATATCACATCAAAATTACAGGAGAGTTGATATCGCTATGGCAAAAAAACAGGACTACTCAAATGAAGATACAGTATCTTTAAAAGGTGCGGACAGAGTCCGTAAGCGCCCTGCCGTTATTTTCGGCTCGGACGGTCTCGACGGCTGTGAGCACTCTGTCTTCGAGATACTTTCAAACTCTATCGACGAGGCACGCAACGGCTTCGGCAATAAGATAATCCTTACAAAGTTCAATGATAACTCTATCGAGGTAGAGGATTTCGGACGCGGCTGTCCCGTTGACTATAATCAGCGTGAAAAGCGCTACAACTGGGAGCTTGTATACTGCGAGCTTTATGCAGGCGGTAAGTATAACACAAACGACGGCGAGAACTATGAGTTCTCACTTGGTCTGAACGGTCTCGGTGCGTGTGCAACGCAGTATGCTTCCGAGTATATGGACGTTGAGGTCTGCCGTGACGGACAGAAGTACTCGCTCCACTTTGAAAAAGGAAACAATGTTGGCGGTCTGAAAAAAGAGCCTTGCGCTAAAAAGTACAAAACAGGTACAAAGACCCGCTGGAGACCCGACCTCGATGTTTTCACGGATATCTCTATCCCGAAGGAGTATTTCGAGGACGTGCTGAAAAAGCAGGCTGTCGTTAACCCGAAGGTCGAGTTCGTTCTGCGCTATCAGCGTGAGAACAATTCCTTTGAGGAACAGACTTTCGTTTATGAAAACGGCATTGCAGACTACGTTGCCGAGATAGCGAACGACACCAATATGTCCTCTATCCAGTATTGCACCGCTGACAGAGTAGGACGTGACCGTGAGGACAAGGACGATTATAAAGTCAAGCTGTGCGTTGCGTTCACTTTCTCAAACAAAGTCAAAAAGCTGGAGTATTTCCACAACTCGAGCTTCCTTGAGCACGGCGGCTCTCCAGAGGACGCTGTAAAGAGCGCATTCACCTCGCAGATAAACGCCTACCTCAAAAACAATAACAAGTATCTAAAAAATGAAAAGCCGATAACCTTCCCCGATATCGAGGATTGCCTTGTTCTTGTTTCAAGTTCGTTCTCGACTCAGACATCTTACGCAAACCAGACAAAGAAGGCTATCACCAACAAGTATATCAAAGACGCTATGACCGAGTTCCTCAAGCACCAGCTGGAGATATACTTTATAGAAAATCCCGACGAGGCACTCAAAATCGCCGAGCAGGTCATGATAAATAAGCGCAGCCGTGAGTCTGC
>CAMYUO010000180.1 GCA_947302065.1 uncultured Clostridia bacterium
GTCCAAAATGGTGATTTTGCAAAGGGCGTGCAGCAGATCGATGATAAGACGTATTATTTCAGTACGCTCACAGGCGCACAGCTCAAAGGTCTGCGCAGGATAGGCAGCGACTACTACCTGTTCTCCGACCGTGACGGAAGAATGCTCACAGGCTGGCAGACAGTCGAGGGCAAGCAGATGTATTTTGATTCCGTAAGCGGCAAAATGCTCACAGGTTTGCAGACTATCGATGAAAAGACGTACTGTCTGCTTCAGGGCGGCGGATTTGCAACAGGTACCGTTCAGATAGGGGAGGACACATATGTCTTTGACAATGACGGATCAGGCGAAAAGAAAAACCGTACACCCGGTACAAAACCGCTTGATAATGTCAAGACTTATTGCTGGGAAACTATTGACGGCAAGTCGTATTATCACGGCAATGACGGCGCTTTTGTAAAGGGTCTTCAGATAATTGACAAGAGATTGTATCTGTTCGACGATACAGGTGCTATGCAGACAGGCGTTATCGAGCATGACGGCATAATACGCTGCTATACAGATGACGGTGTACTTATGGGCTTACAGGAGATCAATGGAAAGCTGTACTACTTTGATGAGCTTGGAGCAGCGTTAACAGAGAAGATGAAAGTAATAGATGGCAAGACATATTTCTTCACCGAAGACGGTTCTGCAGCAACGGGATTCTGCTATGTTCCGGAATATATGTCGACCTTCTATTTCGATGCTGACCATACTGCTCACACCGGATGGCTTGAAATTAACGGTAAGAAGTATTATTATTATCCAAATGCGAGCTGGTTCCCATCGGGCACTCCTGCACACGGCATAACAGCCGAACAGCAGACAGGTCTTGTTCAGGTCGGCCTTAACAGATTCATGTATTTTGACCCACAGACGGGCTGTGCTGTTTCGGGTTTGAAAAACATCGATGGTTCACTGTATCTTTTCTCAGATGCAGCGGAATCATTCGGCGTGTCTTTGTGGGGACTGCAAACGATAGGCAATGACACCTATTATTTTGACGAAGCGACACAGAAGGCTGTTTCGGGATTTGTGACTAGCGGCAGTAATACTTACTATTTCGACAAGAACTTCAAAATGGTCAAGGGTATGCAGATAATCGAAGGAAGCCGCTATTATTTCCACTCGGAAAAGGGATATATGACGAGCGGCATATACACGATTGACGGTGCTGTATACTGCTTTGGCGAGAACGGAACAGCAGTGACAGGATGGTATGTAACAGAAAATGGAGACAAATACTATTTCTCCGAGAAGGACAACAAGGCATACACTGATGTTCATATCATTGGCGGAAAGAAGTACTATTTTGCTTCAAATGGAAAGAGCACTACCGGGCTGATAAAGGACTCAGACGGTCAGTATCATTACATCACCAACGAAGGACAGTCAAGCGGGTTCATAGAGCTTAACGGCAACATATATTATGTAGATGCAAATGGCTGCGTACTCACGGGACTTCAGACAATCGGTGACGATCTTTTCTATTTCTCAAAGTACGGTGTTATGCAAACAGGAGCATTTACCATCGATGATAAGCGATATTTCTTTGATCCGGACACAGGAAAAGCGGCTGTCGGTTTCGTTGAAAGAGAGAACGGATATACATATTACTATGACGGAGCTAACGGTGTAAAGACAGATCTTATCACTGTTAACGGAAAGATGTATTATCTTGGAAGCGGCGGAAATCTGCTTTATGGAAAGCGTCAGATCGGTGACAAGTATTATTTCTTTGATCCTCAGACGGGTGCAGCTGTCAGCGGCTGGAGAATGTATGTGACAACTGCAGGCGCTGTATACAGATCATACTATTCGCCTCATGACTATTCGGCAACTGTAGGATTGAAACAGATAGACGGTTCATATTTCTATTTCGGCAGTTCAGGGCTGGCGCTTTCAGGCTCGAATAAGGTCAACGGCATTACTATGTACTTTGACCCAAACACACAAAAGCTTTACACAGGACCTGTCAGCATAAATGGTAAGATATATTACAGCGACGGCCTTAAAGGAATTAAACAGGACAGCACACAGAAAGTCCCTGCTAATGCATTCAGTTGGGGAACGATAGATGGCCAAAAGTGCTATTACGGCATAAACGGTAAGCCAATCACCGGGCTTCAGATTATTGATAAGAAACTGTATATGTTTGATGCAAACGGGAAGCTGCTCACAGGACTTATCTCATACAAGGGAGTCACAAGATACTACACTGACCAGGGTGCGCTTACAGGTTTGCAGACTATCAATGGCGGCAATTACTATTTCAGTTCTGCCGATGCAAGTATGATAAAGGGACTGAGGATAATATCCGATGTTAAGTACAGCTTTGATGACGAGGGACGCAATAGTGAAGGTTGGATAGTTGTCAATGGTAATTACAGATGCTATATCGATCACAGTAAAGGTATGCTCACAGGCTTGCAGCAGATAGACGGCAAGTGGTACTGGTTTGGCACAAACGGAATCATGAGAACAGGTGTACAGACAGTCACAGACAGCGCAGGTGCCCAGAAGGTTTGCTTGTTCGGTGAAGATGGATCTATGGTATATGGTCTTGTACAGATAAATGATAAGCTTTACTATTTTGATGAAAAGACAGGAGAGCGTGCATCGGGCTGGAAGACGATCAAAGGAAAGACATACTATTTCGATCTGTCTTCGGGTGCTGCATACAAGGGCAGGAAGAGCATAAATGATCGCATCTATTGTTTTGACCAAAGCACAGGTGAGCAATTGCTTGGTCTTGTGAGGATCAACAATGCTTTGTACTGCTTCAGCGACAAAACTTCTGACGGACTTGTTCACGGTCTTACGGAGATTGAAGGAGATCTGTATTGCTTTAACGATACATCAGGTGCAGCAAGAACTGGTTTTATCAATCTTGATGAGGTTTATTTCTACTTCTCACCAACAACAGGTAAGGCTGAAGAAGGCATCAGATGGATAAGCAAGACATCTGCATACTTCTTTGAAAAGATAGGCGGCGTAAGAAAAGGACTTGTAACCTACGAGGGTAAGAAATATTATTGCTACCCTTCAAATGGAAAGGTCAGCACAGGGCTTATGTCGATAGGGGACAAGCTGTATTGCTTCGATGACGAGGGTGCTATGATGAAGAATACATCGGTTGTCATTGCCGGTCTGACTTACAGCATTGATGATAATGGATATGTGGCTGTCGAGGGCAACTCCAAGCTGGCTAAAATGATACGTTCGGGAATTGAAAAACTCGGGAAAGCATATCTTGACGAAATTAGCGAACTCGATGATGATATTGATCCGAGTAACGCATATCATTGTAGCAGATTTGTCACTAAATTATTAAGTGATATTGGCATAAATGTCAAGAGTTTAGCTAATAGACAGCAACATCTGTTAACACATAGCGGTGATTACGATTATGAATATGTAGGAACATACGACGAGCTTAAACCCGGAGATGTTGTTTATCTTACAAGCTTAAAATGTGCTCCAGAAGGGAAATGCGAGTATTTTGAACACATTCATCATGCTATGATATATTTGGGAGATGGAAAGGTAATCCATTCTGCAGCTTCAGAATTGGCAGAACGAAGAGGAGTTTCTGTAGGTACGTTTACCGACAGTGAGATATGGTTCAAATTCAAAGCAATCAGACTTCGTGAAATTGATGCTGAGTAAGCGAACAGGCTAATGTATTTAATGCAGTTGACAAACACACTTATTAAAAAGAGCTTATGTCTATATGGCATAGAGATTTATGTCAAAGAAGGGAAGTGCACACTAGTCACTTCAGGTCAAACCGCATGTCCCAATAGAGCGTTTTGATATAAGATTGCCAGAATCATTATAGCGAACTGAACCTAGGGGAAAACAAGATAATTATACAAATCAAATTGGATTATACTATTCGACTGCATGTTTAAACCGCACTAATTAAGTTGAATACAAGATAAGAGCGGTTTAAACCGTGGTTGTGTAAAGAGTCATCTTTATTACTGGCTTTGCTGATGACGAAACAACGTTATACGGACAGTCTGCATTATTTGTTTTTTGGATTGTTTTGTGAGGAGTTCAAAGAGAATGCTTTGGAACCAACTGAGAATATTGAAAATATCTCAGGGAACAAGAGAAACCTTTTATACTTATTATTAAGCATAGTTTCACTAAATAGCATATTTTGCGAAAGACTTGACCAAACAACCGAAGGGCATAATAATTGAGGCGGTACACTGACCACATCTGACGTCGAGTATCAACTCCATTTACACACTGTAAATTGTAGTTGCAAATCGCTGAAATATGTGATATAATATCAATAATGATTTGATATGAATCGATAGATACAATGACTGTAAACACGCCGTATGTTTTGAAATTGGAATTGGGAGTGCTGCCAAATGAGTAAAATATCGTTTGTTTCTTTCTGCGTAGAGTACTATGCACAGCATATCAATAAAACCAGTGACGAGGTATATAAGCTTTTCAAGCGTGAAAAAGTACTTGATATGCTTGAAAATGATTATGAAGACCTGCACGGAATGGGAATGGAATACCTTATGCAGTTCATTGACGAATATTTAGGAGCAGCGTAATATGTTAGTATATCACGGAACAACATTGGAGATTAAAGAACCGAGGATCATAACAACTGAATTTGGGCGTGATTTCGGCTTTGCATTTTATACGACCGACATAGAAGAGCAGGCTGAACGCTGGGCTTTACGCCGTGCGAAGATACTGTCACGAAAAGAGAAAATGGATATCCCTGCTGTTGTAAATGTCTATGAATGGGAACGTTCTGATTGCGAAATCAAAGAGTTTGATGGTGCTTCAATGGAATGGCTCGATATGGTAGTTAAATGCAGAAGTGATATGAAGTTTAAACATAATCACGATATCGTTATCGGTAAGATAGCCAATGACAATGTTGGTGAAACTGTTTTG
>CAMYUO010000181.1 GCA_947302065.1 uncultured Clostridia bacterium
CTATCTCTTCGCCTTTTGTGTAGAGCTTGGGAACACCTTCGCCTATCCGCCCAACGCCGTTTATCATAACTATGCACCTCCCCGTATTGCAGGTCTTTAGTATAATTATACCATATATGCAAGGCTTGTCAAGTCAAAAAAAGCTTGAAAAAATGCATTTTGTGTGGTACAATACTATCGGGAAGTGATAGCGTGAAAATAATTGATAAAGCAGTGTGGCAGATTGACGGCGGCGTGCCTGCCGACAAGACCGTGCGCCACTTTGCCTGCGTGTTCGAATGGCTCTCACGCCACGGCTTGCTCACCGAAGAAGGCGAGGAGGAGCTGGAAGACGGCATCGACGATACCGCCAGCCTCAATGACGAGCTTGTCAGTGAGCAGGGAATAGCTTTTCTTGAAAGCTGTTATGACGATTACCTCAGAGCTGTAAAACACCGTTACGGCGAAGATGAGAACGGCGTGCTGCTCGAGGGCATCTGGCAAAAATACACACAGACCACATAGCTGTCACGCAGATAACACAATCATACGTTAATATATCATATATCTTGCATTGGAGGAATGGGCGAATGGCGAAAATACTTGTCGTTGACGACGAAGCTAAAATACGGATGATAATCAAGGAGTATGCCGAGTTTGAGGGATACGAGGTCGATCAGGCTGCCGACGGCATGGAGGCTGTCGAGAAAGCAAAGAGCAGCGATTTCGACATCATCATCATGGACGTTATGATGCCGAGGCTCGACGGATATTCCGCTGTCAAGGAAATAAACAAAGAGAAAAAGACCCCTGTTATCATGCTCTCTGCAAGAGGTGAGGAGTATGATAAGCTGTTCGGCTTTGAGATAGGCGTTGACGACTATGTTGTAAAGCCGTTCTCACCAAAGGAACTCATGGCGAGGATAAAAGCCGTGCTCAGCCGTGCAAGCGCAACAGTTGCACATCAGGAGGATGTGGTGAAATATCAGGGTCTCACCATAAACTTCACCGCAAGGGAAGTCACCATCGACGGCGAAAAGGCAAATATGACTCCGAAGGAGTACGACCTGCTTTTCTATCTCGTGAGAAATATGAATATCGCACTTTCAAGAGAAAAGCTGCTTGAAGAGGTGTGGGGATTTGATTTCTACGGTGACGACAGAACTGTCGATACCCACATCAAAATGCTGCGCAACAGCTTAGGACCGTACAGAAACCTTATCGTTACCTTGAGAGGAATGGGATACAAGTTTGAAAAGATCCAGTGAGACCGAACAGTCTCAGGCAGAGACCACAGCGGCTGAAAACGCCGCAGTGATGCCCGAGATAACGCCTGTATCGGGTAAAAAAGGCAAAAAACAGCGCAAACCGAGATTTGCGCTGCGCTATTATGTCTGGTTTTATTTTATGATATTTGCAGTCGTTATCCTTATGCTGATCTGGCTTTTCCAGTATATCCTTTTTGACCAGTATTATGAATCCACAAAGCTGCGTGATATCGCCAACGTTGCCGACCAGATCGAAAAGGCGGGCGACGAAGAGCAGCAAAAGTATATGTGCAAAAAGCTTGCGTTTGAGAACAACCTGTGCATACTGATAACCGACGAGTCGGGCAACAAGATCACGGGATCAAATAACCTCGGTGAGTATTCGACGCTCTACACCGACGTTATGTATAACTTTTCAAGGCATATCTATGATCTGAAAGCAAAGGTCAACAAAAGCAAGGACGGAAAGCACACCGAGACCGTCACCAGCGAGGATACCAACTTCAAAGGACTTATCTACGGCGAGAAAATGAGAGGCGACAGTTCCGATTCGTTTATTTTCATCGAATGTTCTGTCGAACCGATAGATTCAACGATAAGCATTATCCGTGAGCAGCTCATCTACATCACAGTGATACTGATAGAGCTTGCATTTCTCGTGACGCTTTTCATCTCAAAGCGCATCTCACGCCCGATAACAAGTATCACCAACACCGCCAAGCAGTTTGCCGCAGGCGACTACAATATGGACTTCAAGGGTGAGGGATATAAAGAGGTCGAGGAGCTTTCAAACGTGCTCAACAATGCAAAGAACGAGATACGCAAGGTCTCCGATCTGCGTAAGGATCTTATCGCAAATATCTCTCACGACCTGCGCACACCGCTGACAATGGTAAAAGCCTATGCCGAAATGATAAGAGACCTCTCGGGCGACAACCCCGAAAAGCGAAACGAGCATGTCGGCATCATTATCGACGAGGCAGACAGGCTTTCTGCGCTGGTCGATAACCTGCTTGAGCTTTCAAAGCTCGAAAGCGGCAATATGGAGCTTGAAATGACCGAGTTCTCGATAGTTGAGAAGATTCAGGACTGCATGACCCGATACACCCTGCTCATCGAGCAGAACGGCTATGATATCAAATATGAGCCTGCAGAGGACAGGATCATCACCGCCGATATACAAAAGCTCGATCAGGTCATCTATAACTTTATCAACAACGCTATCAACTATACGGGCGATGAAAAAGTCATCCGCATAAAGCAGATAAATAAATCCGACTGCGTGCGCATCGAGGTGGTCGATAACGGCAAGGGCATATCCAAAGAGCTTCTGCCGCTGATATTCGACAGATACTACCGTGACGCAAAGGTCAAGCGTGCTGTCGTCGGCACGGGACTCGGACTTTCCATCTGCAAGGAGATACTCAAAAAGCACGGCTTTGCGTTCGGCGTATCGTCCGTCGAGGGCGAAGGCTCGACATTCTGGTTTGAAGCGCCCTATGCACGCACAAAACCCGAACTGAAAGCACCTCGGCAGTAAACAAAGACCGATGCCTGCTCACTGCGAGCAAGTATCGGTTCGTTTTTTTATTCGGTATCGGGCGTTTTCTGTACCCGCCTGAAAAAATTAGTATAAGAACATAAAATATTCGGTTGAAAAAAACGCCGCTTTGTGCTAAACTATATTAAACTGTGATTGTACTAAATACTTGATCTGCAGCCGTACTTTACGCACTGTGCGGCAGGCAGTGCTTACCAACAGGGCAAACTGAAAAATGGTCTGCCCTGTGCGTGAGCGTGCACATATTTATGAGAAAGGAAATAATCATTATGAATAATATACCGGTCATAAAGCTCGGCGTGGTAGCAGTTTCAAGAGACTGTTTCCCGATGTCGCTTTCCGAATCAAGAAAAGTCAATGTTTGCAAGGCATACCGTGAGAAATACGGTGAGCTTTACGAGTGCAACACTATCGTTGAAAATGAAAAGGATATGCTCAAGGCTCTCGACGAGATAAACGCAGCAGGCGTAAACGCTCTCGTTGTTTACCTCGGCAACTTCGGTCCGGAGACTCCCGAGGTGCTTCTGGCAAAGAAATTTGACGGCGCAGTTATGTTCGTTGCAGCAGCTGAGGAGGCTTGCGGCAAGGAACTGCTCGACAACCGTGGTGACGCATACTGCGGCATGCTCAACGCAAGCTACAACCTTGCTCTGCGTGGTGTAAAGGCATATATCCCCGAGTATCCTGTCGGCACACCGACAGAGGTCGCTGATATGATTAATGGCTTTGTTCCCGTTGCAAGAGCGGTGCTCGGTCTGCGAAACCTGAAGATAATATCATTCGGTCCTCGTCCGCAGGACTTCCTTGCCTGCAACGCACCTATCAAGCAGCTTTACAATCTCGAGGTCGAGATAGAGGAAAACTCCGAGCTTGACCTGTTCGAGTCGTTCAACGCACACGCTGGCGACGAGCGCATTCAGGGCGTTATCGACGATATGGCAAAGGAACTTGGTGCAGGAAACAAGATGGCAGGCATACTGCCGAAGCTTGCACAGTATGAGCTTACCCTGCTCGACTGGGCAGAGCAGCACAAGGGCAGCAGAGAGTATGTCATCTTTGCAAACAAGTGCTGGCCTGCATTCCAGACACAGTTCAATTTTGTGCCGTGCTATGTAAACTCACGTCTTGCAGCAAGAGGTATCCCTGTTGCGTGCGAGGTCGACATCTACGGCGCACTCAGCGAGTACATCGGCACCTGCGTTTCCGAAAAGCCGTGCACACTGCTTGACATCAACAACTCCGTTCCTGCTGATATCTACAACGATGAGATAGCAGGCAGGTTCCCATACGTTCAGACTGACACATTCATGGCTTTCCACTGCGGAAACACCGCAGCCTGCATGGTAAATCAGCCTGAGCTGAGATTCCAGAGGATAATGAAGAGAAACCTCGAGCCGGTCGGCGAGCCGAACATCACAAGAGGTACTCTCGAGGGCGACATCAAGGACGGCGACATCACATTCTTCCGTATCCAGTCGACCGCTGATGCTAAACTCAGAGGCTACGTTGCACAGGGCGAGGTGCTCCCTGTTGCGACAAGGTCGTTCGGTTCTATCGGTATTTTCGCTATCAACGAAATGGGCAGGTTCTACCGCCACGTTCTTATCGAAAAGAATTATCCGCATCACGGAGCAGTTGCTTTTGGTCACTACGGCAGAGAGATATATGAGGTGTTCAAGTATCTCGGCATGGACGATATCGGCTTCAATCAGCCAAAGGGCATGCTCTACAAGACCGAAAACCCATTCGGATAAAGTCCGTTGGGGAGACCCCTTTTGAAAAAGGGTTTCTCCCCAAACCCCACTCCTAAAACTTTTATTGCTTTTTCGGCACAGAGAGTCTGCGACTCTCTATACCGAAAAAGTAGTGAGAGTTCAGAATGAGTCTGAGAAAAAATCTTTTCAGAAGGATCTCTCAACTGCTCACTGAAAAATACTTCTGTATTCTTTCAAAAGGGCAGGACAGACAACTGAAAAAATAAAAACAATACATCATATCTATACCAAAACAGGAGGATAAGATCTTGGATAACAATTTGGAAAATATCTCACAGGTAGACAAGAGCAACAACTATGACGAAAATCAGATACAGGTGCTCGAAGGACTTGAAGCTG
>CAMYUO010000182.1 GCA_947302065.1 uncultured Clostridia bacterium
AACGCATTAGGACATAGCGCCATTTCTACGACAACCGGCATTTATCTCCACGCTTTTCAGGAAGCAAACGCAAGAGCAAGCGAGGCTATCGCCTCGGTACTCAACTTTGGTCCGAAAAAAGAAGATACGGCAAAAGGCAATAGGGAAGATATAGCAAGTTAGAACAAGCAAAAACGAGGTTTTTATGGACAAAATACCCCGGGTATGGACAGGTATGGACAAACTATGGACAAAGCCCCTTTTACCGAGAAATAAGAAATCCGCAGAGCCGCTCTACAAGCGGTCCCACGGACTCTAAACGGTGGTCGAGGTGACGGGACTTGAACCCACGGCCTCTGCGTCCCGAACGCAGCGCTCTACCAAACTGAGCCACACCTCGAATTAGCTTGTATATTATACCGCTTTTTATGCGGTTTGTCAATATGTTTTTTTCTTTTTTATACGTTTTTTTCAAAAAGTTCGCAAAGAGGTCTTTAAATGAAAGATATTTTTAGTAAATTTCGTTTCAGAAAGGTCATTCTCGCCTTAGCTGACATGTTCATGGTGGCGGTGTCTTCTCTGATAACAAACTTTATGCTCAACGGTCTGCGGTTTTATAAGCAGACTATCCTGCCGAGAGAGATGTTCATCTCTATCAGCATAAGTATGATATGCTGTGTGGGCTGTCTTATCATCACGGGCGCTTACAGCAAGCTGTGGAGATATTTCAAGAGGACAGATTATCTCTCCTGCGTTTACGGCATCGTGCTTGGCATTGCGGCGGCATATTTCATCGTGACGATAGCAAACGTCAAAGTCCCGTGGCAATATGCGATAATCCACGGTCTGTTCTCGATACTTTTCATCTGCTTGTTCAGATTTGTTTTCAAGCATACGTTCATCGAGATAAGCGAGACGGAAAGCTCGTCTTCACCTTACAAACGAACGATGATAATCGGCGGCGGACGTGCAGGTGCGACTATCATTCGTGAGATATTCGGCATCAGGGATCTTCCCGATGTAAAGAACACGCCCTATGAGCCTGTCTGCATCATTGATGATGACGCAAGAAAGCTCGGAACGACTATCGGCGGCATACAGGTAGTCGGAACGACGGGCGAGATACAGAAATACGTTGACGAGATGAACATCGAGCAGATAATCTTTGCTATCCCGTCCTGCGGCGAGGAAGAAAGACAGCGCATACTCGATATCTGTTCAAAGACGTCGCTTCCGGTCAAGGTAATACCGTATCTGAGCAACGTGGTATTCGGCGACGAGAACAACCTCATCATCAACCAGATACACGACATCAAGGTCGAGGACCTGCTCGGACGTGAGCCGATAAGGTTTGACAACGACGATATAAAGAGCTTTATCAAAGGCAAGGTCTGCATGGTAACGGGCGGCGGCGGAAGCATCGGCTCGGAGCTGGTAAGGCAGATAGCCAAGTATGAGCCTAAGCAGGTCATCATCGTTGATATCTACGAAAACAACGCCTACGAGATACAGCAGGAGCTGGTGATGGAATACGGCAGCAAGCTGAATCTGGTAACGCTCATCGCTTCGGTGAGAGACTATTTCAGAATGAACCAGATATTCGAGAAATACAAGCCTGAGATCGTTTTCCATGCGGCTGCGCACAAGCACGTTCCGCTAATGGAAGTCTCACCGATGGAAGCGATAAAGAACAACGTTATCGGAACGTTCAACGTTGCATCGATAGCGCAGTTCCATAAGGTAAAGAAATTCGTTATGATCTCGACGGACAAGGCGGTCAACCCGACAAACGCCATGGGCGCATCAAAGCGCTGCTGCGAGATGATAATGCAGTATCTTTCACAGCAGCAGACAAACCCGACCGAGTTCGTTACCACACGATTCGGAAACGTGCTCGGCTCAAATGGTTCTGTTATCCCGCTTTTCAAAAAGCAGATAGAGGACGGCAAGCCCGTCACGGTAACGCATCCTGATATAATCAGATACTTTATGACTATACCCGAGGCTGTGAGCCTTGTGCTCGAGGCTGCGTCGTTTGCAAAGGGCGGCGAGGTGTTCGTGCTTGATATGGGCAAGCCTGTAAGAATAGTTGCGCTTGCCGAGAACCTTATCAGAATGTACGGCAAAAAGCCGTATGAGGACGTCAAGATAGTGTTCACGGGTCTGCGTCCGGGCGAAAAGATAAAGGAAGAGCTGCTGATGGACGAGGAAGGACTCAAAAAGACCTCCAACAAGCTCATCTTTATCGGCAGTCAGATAAATATTGACCCGGATACCTTCATCGACTCGCTGACTATGCTGCGTGACGCTGCACAGGAAAACAACGAGGCAGTTGCTATCAAAGCGCTGCACAAGATGGTACCGACATTCACGACTCCTGAGGAGTTCAACAGCAAGACTGTCATCACCAAGGACGACTATAAGGACTATGACGAGGACAAGCAGTCAGATGAAAAGACTGCGGTGACTGTCTGAGCCTTCGGGCATTTAATCTGAAAACGAAAGGAAAAGGATCATGCAGGATAATAAGGAAGAGCTTTCGCTGAAAGACATATTCGGGCTGTTGATCTCAAAGATATGGATCATCATCATTCTGGGCGCAATAGGCTTTGTCATTGCTTTTTGCATATCGAAGTTCGTTATGCCGCTCAAATACAGCTCAACAGTTTCGATGTATGTCAAGAGCAACGCAAACAAAAAGGAAGAGCAGAACGTCAACCTCAACGAGCTGAACGCTTCAAAGTCTCTTGTTACGACCTATATCGTAGTTCTCAAGAACACCTCGGTGCTCAAGGAGGTCGGAAACGAGCTTATCAACTCGATCGAGACAAACGACAATCTGACAGAGGAAAAGATCAAAAAGTGCTTCAAAATAACCGACGACGGAACTATCGACCCAAGCTCGATACTCAGCTGCGTTTCGATGCAGTCGTCAAACGGAACCGAGGTTCTTGAAATATCTGCAACGACAAAAGACCCTGATGTTTCGGCAGCTCTTTGCAACTGCTATTCAAAGGTCGCACCGGGATTCCTCGTGCGTGTCGTAGGCGCAGGTTCTGTTGAAACTATCGGTGAGGCTGAGCCTAAGTATTCTGCCGTTTCTCCGAGAACAAAGATGAACTGCCTTATCGGCGGCTTCGCAGGTGCTTTCCTTGCTATCGTTATCATCATCGTTGCCGACCTGCTCGATAACTCCGTAAAGAGCGCAGACGACATCACACACAAGTGCGATATGGCTGTTATCGGTGAGATCGACCAGTTCGGTACGACCAAGAAGATAAAAGGCGAGACATCTACAAGTGCAAAGAGATACACTATCCTCGATCCGGATACTCCTTTCTATGTAAATGAATCATACAAGGCAATGAGAACGAACATCACGTTCGCCCTTGCCGCAAGCACATCAAAGAACAAGAACGTGTTCGCTGTTGCCAGCGCAAACCCGAGTGAAGGTAAATCGACAACAGCTGCGAACATCGCTATCGCTCTTGCGCAGATGGACTGCAAGGTGCTGCTGATAGACGCCGACCTGCGTAAGCCTGTTCAGCACAGGATATTCAAGGTCAACAATAAACTCGGTCTTACAAACGTGCTCGTTCAGATGGAGATATTTGAGGACTGCGTTAAGAGAGAGGTAATTCCTAACCTTGACCTGCTCACAACAGGTACAAAGCCTCCTAACCCGTCCGAGATACTTGCATCCGATTATACCGCAGACGTTCTTTCCGGTCTGTCACAGATGTATGACTATGTCATCATCGACACACCGCCTGTAAACGTTGTCAGCGATGCAATGGTAATCAGCAAGTCTATCGCAGGTATCCTGCTCGTTCTCAAATACGGCACAACGACTTATGAAGATATCAAGGAAGCTACAAGACGTGCAGAGCTTTCAAATTCGAGCATCGTAGGCTGCGTGCTCAACGGCATCAAGAGAAGAGCCGGCGCACACAACTACAAGTATAAGTACAAGTATAAGTATAAGAATTACTATTCCTACGGTTACGGCAGCAGCGGCAAGAGCGACGACAGCAAGCCGACGACTGCTAATGATTAAGGTGGAACTAAATGCTTACTGATCATCACAGCCATATCCTGCCGGGTATGGACGACGGTTCTAAAAGCGTTGAGATGTCCCTTGAGATGATAAAGATGCTCAGGGCACAAGGCGTTGAAAGGATCGCAGCAACTTCGCATTTCTATGCGCACAAGGAACAGGGCGACATCAAAAACTATCTGCAGAAGCGGCAGTACGCATACGAGCAGCTCATGGACGCAAGCCCTGCGATAGATAATATCATTCTCGGCGCAGAGGTCGCTATCGAGCGTGGAATATCCGAGCTTGACGGCATCGAAAAGCTCGTTTTCGCAGGTACGGACTACATACTGCTCGAGTTCCCTTACACGAGCTTTGCAGACTGGATGATAGAGGAGATAGAGAACATAGCTTATAATTTCAAGCTCACGCCTATCATCGCCCACCTGCACAGGTATCTTGACGATTATTCAAAGTCGCAGATACAGGCAGTGCTCTCGCTCGGCGCAGTTATACAGTTCAACAACGAGGTGTTTGAAACGTGGGGCGGCAAGCGCTTTTTCAAGAGCGTTCTTGACGCAGGGCACAGCTTTGTTTTCGGCAGCGACACCCACAACACAAGCACGAGAAAACCTAATTTTGACCTGCTTATCAAAAAGGCAAAACCCGAATGGATACGCCGTTCGGACAGGTTCCTCGATATGCCGAAGGTACATATCTGATATCAAAGACGGAAAGCTCTGCACTTTCCGTCTTTTTGTATTGATAAGAAAACCGTGAAACTAAGCGACATGTTCAAGCCGACCTTCTGCGGTCGGCTTGAGGATACCGACGTTACCACAGGGAAGGGAAAGCCCTCTCTTACAGGGCTTTCCCTCTTCCAAAACAGTCCGCCGGACT
>CAMYUO010000183.1 GCA_947302065.1 uncultured Clostridia bacterium
GCTATATCAAGGGTAAGGCTGAATATGAAAAGATAATCGAAGAAATGGAAAATGCTATCGGAAAAGACCGCACCAACGTCTTTCACAGCCATTTTTCAAAGATAATGTTCACTGAACCGGGCGGTGAAAAGAAACATCTCACTTTTGATGACAACCAGGGCTACGGACCTGATTTTGAGCCGCTTATGGAGATAATCGCAAAGAAGAATATGTCACCTGTCTTTGTCTGCGAGAGCGCAGGAACTCAGGATAAAGACGCACTAACGATGAAAAACTATTATTTGTCTGTAAAATGAGGAGGCAAGTGCTATGAAAAAAATAATCGTTATCCACGGACCTAACCTTAATCTTCTCGGCGAGCGTGAGCCGGGTGTTTACGGCAGCGAAAGCTATGAGAGCATCAATAATGAGATAATTGAGCACGCTATCTCAAAGCAGTTCCACTGCGAGATATTCCAGTCAAACCACGAGGGCGAGATAATCGACACTCTCCACCTTGCGAGAAAATCATTTGACGGAGTTATCATCAATGCCGGTGCTTATACCCATTACAGCTACGCTATCAGAGATGCTATCGCAGCTATCAATATCCCTGTTATTGAAGTTCATATGAGCAACATCAACGCAAGAGACGAGTTCCGTGCAAAGTCGGTCATCGCACCTGTCTGCAAGGGCTCTATCTGCGGATTTGGCAAGGATTCCTACATTCTTGCTGTTGATTCGCTTTATTATATGTGGAAAGCAGAGGAAAGCGGCGAACAGTGATGACACATCTTGAACGGCTGATGAGCAGCCTTACCGACATCTGCGACTGCGGTATAATCAACGATACTGTCAACCGCAGATACTTTACAGGTATGAAATCGAGTGACGGAACACTCGTTGTCTTTAAAGATGCAGCATATCTTATAATCGACTTCCGTTACATTGAAAAAGCAAGACAGACCGCAAAAGGCTGCGAGGTCATTTTGCAGGACAGACTGTATCATCAGATAAATGAGCTTATCAAAAAGCACGATGCCAAGACAGCCTGCGTTAATACGGAGTTTTGCACGGTCGAGCAGTTCAACACGATGAAATGTGCACTCAAAGCGCAGGTATCATCGGATAATGCTTTCACAAAGGCGATAAGGAATATAAGAATGGTCAAGACTCAGGACGAGATAGACCTTATGATACAGGCTCAGCGCATTGCGGAAAAAGGCTTTGAACATATGCTGGATTTCGTAAAGGTCGGCAAGACCGAGCGTGAGATACAGCTTGAGCTTGATTACTATATGCTTAATAACGGCGCAGAGGAGCTTTCTTTTGATACTATAGCACTCAGCGGCAGCAACACATCTCTGCCTCACGGTGTACCGTCAGATAAGGCTGTAAAACAAGGCGAATTTGTTCTGCTTGATTTCGGCGCAGTTGTCGGCGGTTATCACAGCGATATGACAAGGACGTTCTGTGTCGGTGAGCCAAGCGAGAAAATGCGCAAAGTCTATGATATCGTGCTCAGTGCACAGCTTGCTGCGCTTGATGCAGTCAAGGCAGGTATGTCAGGCAAAGAGCTTGACGGCGTTGCCAGAGATATTATAGCTGATGCAGGTTTTGGCAGCAATTTCGGACATTCGCTCGGTCACGGCGTAGGCATGGAGATCCACGAAATGCCTTATGCATCACCAAGTAAGGATAATATCCTGCTTGAAAACTCTATCGTCACTGTAGAACCGGGAATTTATATAGAAGGCGAGTTTGGTGTGCGTATTGAGGATTTTGTCGTCGTTAAAAATGACGGCTGTGAAAATATGACAAAAGCAGAAAAGAAACTGATAATAGTATAGAAGAATGGGGGATCTGTTATGACACTTGAAGAATTCAAGGCAAAAGCAGACGATGATGACTTCGCTCCCGGCTGGGATGCCATTGAAGAGGCGTTCGCTGAGGTCTACGGAGATACAACACCTGAGCATTTCGGTACGACTGTTACGAGCCGTGCAATGTTCGGCGGGAATGAGTATCTTGACGGTTTCAGCGCATATCCATCACCAAAGGGCTATTCGCATGTTGTAACATTCGGAATGAGCGAGCTGTATTATGACGAGGAAAGCTTCGGCGGGGAGTTCAGCAAATGGGGCTACGAAATGACGATAAAGCTCAAGGATACCGAGCCGAATAATTGCGTATGGGCAATGAATATGATGAGCAACCTTGCAAGATACACTTTCCAGTCTGAAAGGTGGTTTGAGCCGGGTCAGTACGTCGGCAATGCAAATGACCCGCAGTCTATCAATCTCGGAAAACCGGATAGTAAAATAACTGCACTGCTCATAGCTTCGGATACCGAGGTCAAGGGCAGGGATACTATTTACGGTAGGCTCGATTTTGTTCAGCTCGTGGGAATAACTACCGATGAGTTTATGAAAGTAAGAGAGAATAAGGAACTTGTTCCGGTGCTTTTAGAAAACCTCAAAGCCGATTATCCCGACCTTGAGACAGATATGGACAGGATAAAGAGCTATATCTGACGGGATATCTTGTAAAAAAAGTATTAATATGCGACAAAAATCATCAAAACGCTTGCAATATACTTTTAAATGTGCTAATATTATTATGTAGGTATGTGCCTTGATACAGGTGCATGCTTTGAGGCTGACTAATAAAATGGAGGGTTTATAATATGGTAACAGCAGGCGATTTCAGAAACGGTATGACTTTTGAAGAGGACGGCAACGTAATGCAGATCGTTGAGTTCCAGCACGTTAAGCCGGGCAAGGGTGCCGCTTTCGTAAGAGCTAAGGTCAAGAATGTTATTTCGGGTTCCGTAATTGAAAAGACATACAACCCGACTGCTAAATTCCCAACTGCTTATGTTGAGAGAAAGGAAATGGAGTATTCCTACAACGACGGCGATCTTTACTATTTCATGGATCCTGAGTCCTATGAACTCGTTCCTGTAAACAGCAAGGAGCTTTCTGACAACTTCAAGTTCGTTAAGGAGAACATGATCTGTAAGGTACTTTCTTACAAGGGTCAGGTTTTCGGTGTTGAGCCTCCTTACTTTGTAGAGCTTGAGGTAACTGATACAGAGCCTGGTATCAAGGGCGATACAGCTACAAACGCTACTAAGCCTGCAACTGTTGAGACAGGCGCTGAGATCAGAGTTCCTCTGTTTATCAATACAGGAGACAAGATCAGGATCGATACACGTACTTGTGATTACATTGAGAGTTCATAAATTTCATATCAACCTAACGACACGGAGGGATACCTATGGAGCTCACCAAAAAGGTAGCATACCTGAAAGGTCTTATGGACGGTCTTAAGATCGACGATTCAACCAACGAGGGCAAGATTCTCAAGCTTATGTCTGAGGTACTTGAAGAAATGGCTGATACGATTGAGGATATCGCATCTGAAGTTGATCAGACTGTTGATCTTGTAGATGCTATCGATGAGGATCTCGGAATGCTCGAAGAGGATTTCTACGATCTCGACGACGATGAAGACGAAGATGACGACGAGTGTGATTGTGATTTCTGCGATGATGACGAGGAGATGTATGAGTGCATCTGCCCAAGCTGCGGAGACAAGATCATGCTCGGCGAGAATATCATAGCAGACGGCTCAATAGATTGTCCGAACTGCGGTGAAAAGCTCGAATTCGACTTTGATGATGACGAAGACGAGTAATATACCCGTATAAAACAGAATATATTTACTTTGTATTTCAGGGGTGGTGAAAGTCCACACTGGTGGTGATAGGTTTGCCTTAGTCCACGACCGCTTAACTGCGCTGAATCGGTGAGAATCCGATACCAACGGTCAAAGTCCGGATGGAAGAAATGACACAAGAACTATTTTTCAAGCCCTGACTGCGTTCAGGGCTTTTTTATGTTCCTTTGCGCTTGTTTCTCCAAATAATCAGTATACTATTTTTATTGGAGGAAAATAAAATGAATAACACAAAAAAGATCTCAACAAGAAAAATGGTCATCATCGGTATGATGACAGCGATAGGCACAGTAGTCTACTATCTTGACTTTGGCGTTCCGCTTATGCCAAGTTTTATTAAGCTCGACTTTTCTAATGTGATCTCATTGCTTACAGGCTTTGCACTCGGACCTATAGAGGGCGTTGTTGTCTGCCTGCTCAAGAACCTTATCCATGTTCTTATCAAGGGTTTTGGCACAACAATGGGTATCGGTGATATTTTCGACTTTGTCACAAGTGCAACTTTTGTCCTTGTAGCTGCGCTGATTTATAAAAAGCACAGAACTAAAAAGGGTGCGATCGTCGCTACGCTCAGCGGTATGCTGGCATTTACCATTATCAGCCTGCCTCTGAACTACTTTATCGTCTATCCGATTTATTTCAAGGCTTACGGCGGCGAAGCTGCTATTCTCGGTGCATATAAAGAGATCATGCCAAGCGTTAAGAACATTTTCTCTGCACTTTGCATATTCAATCTGCCGTTTACGTTTATCAAGGGTCTGCTTTGCTCGATAATAACTCTTGTTGCGTACAAACCTCTCTCGCCGATACTTAAAGGCAAGAAAGCGTAAATAGTATCAGAAACAACATTAACATCTCATAGGTCGGTACTAATATAGAACTATTCTAACAACTATTATATAAAGACTTATACATTATGCTATAAGCAAAACAGGAAGAAACCTCATTTTGATGTCTCTTCCTGTTTTTTTGTAATAACGTCTTTGCAAATAATATGCTGATTGAATAAATTCTGTTGTTGAGTATATAAAAATATATAATAGCTATTGACAAGTGACCTATCGTTCGCTATAATATTAAGTGAACGATAGGTCACTACTTGCTGCTGGAGGTAATTATGGCAACAGACACAAAGGAAAGAATACTTGATGAAGCCTTAAGGCAATTCTCGAAAAAAGGCTATGACGGCACGAAT
>CAMYUO010000184.1 GCA_947302065.1 uncultured Clostridia bacterium
CCCGAGTACGCTCCCGAGTCCTGCGAGAACTTTGAAAAGCTCGTAAAAAACGGATTCTATGACGGACTCGTTTTCCACAGAGTAATGGAAGGCTTTATGGCTCAGGGCGGCGGATATGACAAGAACGGCAAACGCAGGACCGCCTCGAACATCAACGGCGAGTTCTCTGCAAACGGCTTCACCAAGAACACCCTCAACCATAAAAGAGGCACCGTCTCAATGGCAAGAGCGACCAATATGAACAGCGCATCTTCCGAGTTCTTTATCGTCTATAACGATAAGCATTCCTACCTCGACGGACAGTATGCCGCATTCGGTCAGGTCACAAAGGGCATGGAGGTCATCGACGATTTCCTCACCGTAGGTTTTTCGTATGACGCCCGCGGCGAAAAGTCCGTGCCGAACAAGCCTATTGTTATCCTCAAAGCAGAAATGACCGATGACGACAGCGAGGGTCACCACCAGGCAAAATTCTACGTTCAATACTAATGCAAAACAAAAAACTCCGCTTGGGAACATTTTCCCGAGCGGAGATTTTTTTATTCTTTTCGGTCGTCTATCTCTGTGATCTTTATCTCACAGAGCTCGTCACCGTCATAATAGACCGTGACCTTGTCGCCGACTTTCATCTCTGGGTGGTCGTCTGATACCATGAACGAGTGCAGTTCATATTTGTCAGCAGGTGCGCTGACAATGCCTGCCATGTGCGGTATCGCATTGCCGCTTTCGAGTTTGAGAATGAATTTACCTGCATCAAAGGACTTTCCCTCATTGGATGGGTTTGAGATGCCGACGAGGAAATTGTATGAATCTCCCGTCAGCCTGCATACCTGTATGTTTGAGACCATGATGCCGTTCAGTTCGTAATTTTCCTGAGTCTCCCTGCCGCATGAAGCGAAAAGGAACAGGCAGCTGACAAGCATCACGGCTGACGTGAGTCTGCTTAGTGCTGTTTTCATATTTCAGTCACCCTTTTTTGTCTGTAACATCAGTCGAGTTTAAGGCTCGCAAGTATTTCCTTTACATCGTCATCGCCAACAGAGATCTTGCTGCCTGCGGTGTCGAGATTGAATTTGCATACCCAAAGACCGCTGCCTTCCTTTGCGGTAAAGCAAGCCTCGGAACTGCCGAACAGTGAGTAGGTGTAGCCCTCCCACTTTCTGTCGCCTGCCTCGATAGGCGAAGCATCAGCTGCGTCTTTGTAGAAAGACCTCTCGTCCTTGTACTCGCTCGGGTCTTTGTAATAGATGATGAGCATATTGGCATAGCTGCTGGCGTCCTCGCCGTCCTTGATAACATATACCTGATTGTCCTGCTCGCTGCCGTCGACCTTGCGCTTCTGGATGCACCAGTCGCCCGATGCCTCTATCTTGAACACGCCTGTGTCCATATCCGATCCGCCGCAGCCGACAAACATCGTGCAGCACATAACAAGTGCAAGTATAAGCACACATACTTTTCTGAGTTTCATTTTACATTTCTCCTTACTGCGCCGATTGCGCTTCTATTTAATTTTAAGGCTCGAAAGGATCGTCTTGACGTCCTCGTCCTCGATAGCTATTTTATTGTCGCCGTTTTCCAGCACGAAAAGGCATACCCACAGCCCGTTTCCGTCTTTGCTCGTCAGGCAGGTGCCCGGATAACCCGAGCTCGTGTATTTGTAGCCTTCCCATGTCCTGTCGCCTATCTGTATCGGAGAAAGATCCTCTGCATCTTTGTAGAGCGACTTTGCGCTTGCGTAGGTATTAGCGTCTTTATAGTAGCTCACCCATATATAAGGGTATTTGTATATCTCCTCGGCAGTCGTTCCGCCTTTGAGGATATACACCTGTTCGGGATTTATCTTGCCGTCGAATTTCTTGAGCAGGTCGGCAACGGGCGCAGCGCTCCAGCCGTCAGGCACCGTTACCGTGAACACGGTGGTGTCATACTCTGAAGGTTCCTTTGCTTCTGAGCTGCTCTGGGCAGCGGACGATGACGCAGTCTCTGCGGACGAGCTGTCACCGCATGATGTCAGCAATGCAAGTGATACCGCAGCCGCAGCTGCAATAGCCAGAACTTTTCTCATCTTCATTGACCGTTACCTCCCCACGAATATTTCTCATCGTTTCCTTTCAGCCACAACCTGTGGTTAAAAGAATTACCTATAATAAACCATAATAACATATTTTAAATAAAAATGCAAGCCGTATAAGATTTTTTTCAAAAACCCCTTGACAAATCAAAATATATTTGATAAAATATAATCGAACCAAATAATATTTGATAAAATATAATTTGACAAAACCTAATCTGAGACTTTTTAAGGAGGCGCTGGTATGGATATCTACGATTTTTCGGTGTTTGAGCCAAACGGCAATGAGGTAAGGCTGTCCGATCACAAGGGCAA
Organism: uncultured Clostridia bacterium; assembly: GCA_947302065.1. GTDB lineage: Bacteria > Bacillota > Clostridia > Oscillospirales > Ruminococcaceae > Hominimerdicola. The sequence continues at coordinate 2,390 of CAMYUO010000184.1, forward strand.
GGTAATGATAATCGTCAACACTGCGACGGGCTGCGGCTTCACCCCGCATTATAAAGACTTAGAGCGCATCTATGAGAAGTTTCACGACAAGGGCCTTGAGATCATAGATATCCCGTGCAACCAGTTTGCAGGGCAGACCCCGGGCACAGATGAAGAGATCCACGAGTTCTGCACGCTTAAATACAACACGCAGTTCCCACAGATGAAAAAGTCCGACGTAAACGGTGAAAATGCGCTGCCTCTGTACGCTTACCTCAAATCGCAGAAAGGCTTTGAGGGCTTCGGAAAGGGCGTAAAAGCGGTAGCTATGAGCGCTCTGCTCAAAAAGATGGATAAGGATTATAAAAACAATCCTGACATAAAGTGGAATTTCACCAAGTTCGTTGTTGACCGCAAAGGCAGCGTTGTTGCGAGATTTGAGCCTACGGTGAGCATGGATAAGATCGAAAAGTATATTGAAGAAATAATGTGAGATGATAGTAATATGAACATGAAGGGCTACGAGCAGCTGATGCTGCAGAACCAGCTTTGTTTCCCGCTTTATGCGTGCGCAAGGCAGATAGTGAACAGGTATACGCCCTATCTCAAACCGCTGGGGCTGACCTATACGCAGTACATCGTGATGATGGTGCTGTGGGAAAAGGACGGTATCACTGTCGGGGAGATAGGAAAGAAGCTGTTTCTTGACAACGGCACGCTGACCCCGCTGCTGAAAAAGCTTGAAACACAGGGCTTTTTAAAGCGCAGGCGCAGCAAGCAGGACGGCCGTGTCATAACGGTGAAACTGACCAAAGAGGGCAAGGAGCTCAGAGAGCTGGTGCAGGGGATACCTGCGCAGGTCAGCAGATGCGTATGTATCAATCAGGACGAGCTGGAAAGTATTTACGGGATACTTTATAAGATGCTTGAAGATTTTGCAAATGATGAAAGGTGGAGCGGCGATGAGTGTGAGGCTGAATGAGGACGAGAGCATCGTCAAGGCGATAAGGGAAGGGCTTGCGAAAAAAAACGGATACTGTCCGTGCAGGCTGGAGAAAACGCCCGAAAACAAGTGCATGTGCAAGGAGTTCAGAGATCAGATCGCTGATCCTGACTTTGAGGGATATTGCCACTGCATGCTGTATTACAAAACAAAAGACTGAAAAAGAAAGGCGGAATAACTATGGCAGTTATAAACTTGACAAATCTGAATTTTGAGCAGGAGGTAATGAGGTCGGACAAGCCTGTGCTTATAGACTTTTTTGCTACATGGTGCGGACCGTGCAGAATGGTGTCGCCGATAGTTGACGAGATAGCAGATGAGCGCAGTGATGTGAAGGTCTGCAAGGTGGACGTTGATGAGCAGGGCGAGCTTGCGGCGCAGTTCGGCGTGTCGAGCATACCAACACTCGTTGTTGTAAAAAGCGGCAAGGTGACGGCGCAGAACATAGGCGCTGTGCCAAAGCCTAAGATCCTCGAGATGATAGACAAGTAACGCACGACCGCTGCCTGCCGCCGACAAGGTGACAGGCAGTTCGGTTTTTCGGGCGGGGAGCTTGCTCACAAGCCGAAAAACGAAAGGGCGAAGCACTGGTCGTGCGCGCGAGCACTCCGGCGGTCTTGCAATAAACGCAGGCGTGTGCTATAATATCTCTCGGAAGAGGGTGATGATTTGCACACGAGCGTTCTTGTTATAGATGATGAGGCTGAGCTTGCGCAGTACACGGCGAAATATTTCAACATGTCGGGAGTGCCGACGGAATATGTTCTTGATGCACAATCGGCAATGGACTTTCTTGAGCACAACAGCTGTTCGCTGATACTGCTTGACATAAACCTCGGGACAGACTCGGGCTTTGACCTTTGCAGGCAGATACGCACAGGCACCGATGTGCCGATATTCTTCATAAGCGCACGTTCGTCGGAGGACGATATGCTCTTAGCGCTGGGCATCGGCGGTGACGATTACATCTGCAAGCCGTACTCGCTGGGCGTATTGCTGGCGAAAGTCAAGGCTGCGCTGAAAAGATATGATGACTCGGCGAATGCGAACAGGCAGTCGGACGAAAAGACGGTCGCTCTCGGAAATGCGGTCATCGACCTGAAAAAAGCGTGCGTTTCAAAGGACGGAAAGAGCGTGCCTTTGAAAGCGATGGAATACAAGCTGCTCGTTTACCTGCTTGCAAACAAAAACAGGGTGATATCAAAAGACGAGTTCTTTGAAAAGGTCTGGGAGACCGAGTATGTCGGCGATGTGACGCTCAACGTTCACATCAGGCATCTGAGGGAAAAGATAGAGGACGACCCGGGACACCCCGAGCACATCAAGACGGTATGGGGAGTCGGGTTCATGCTGGAGGACGACAGTTGAAGACACGGATAATAATCATCTATGCGGTGGTTTTCTCGCTGGTGAGCGCAGCTGTCTGCCTGCTTGCACTCAAAGGCTCTGGCAGCGAACTGCCGCAGCACACGACCGAGATAAACAGGCTCATCGTGCGGCTGGGCGACGACTGGGAAAAGGTCAGTGCAAAAAGCGGCGAGCT
>CAMYUO010000185.1 GCA_947302065.1 uncultured Clostridia bacterium
CGCAAGTGCGGCATAAATTCCTACCCACATCATATTTCTTTTTCTGTCCTTTCTTTTGCAAAACTGCAATAAACGCAAAAACTGCGAACAAGGATATTATATCCTTATCCGCAGCAAAAGTCAATAGAAATCTGATTTTGGGTTCAAAACTCCGCTGTGAAGCTCTCTTGTTTGTTCAGGCATTATGGCTCTGCAAATCTATTTCTTTAACGACCCATTTATCATTTTCATATTCAAAATATATCCTGTCGGGAGCTTCTGTATGAGCAATTGTACTATCTACCTCCGTTTCGCCTGGGTTATACTTTGCGTGATATTTAAAGCAAAAGAAAAAAATCGCTTTATTGCCGTGCTGTAAAACATCAGTCTCTGTGAGGTCAAGTTCTTCATCAATTATGGTATCCAATACGGTTTTAGTTTGCTCAATGCTGAACATAGACCTTCTTGGGTTTATTTCTTCAAATCTTGTTTCTGAAATGATACCTTCAAAGTCTTTTTGCATAACACCGTTGTTCTTATATGAACTGTTTACGAGTGCTGTACCCAAAGCCTGCAAATATATTCGGTCTTTTTGAGAAGTAAAATTCAGCAGTCGCAAGTCCCAAATATCCAGATACTCAGTATCGGGTTCTGCAAAGAGCGGATAATCCCACTTGACATTATGCCAATAGGTCATATGCGTACACAGAAAATAGGTCACATAGCCTGCTATCAGTACAAATACCAATATAATTATTTTTACAGTTTTTGTTTTTCTCATAAAGCATCACTCATTTGAATTATATAAACATAATTGAATTTTCTTTCTCCTATGTGTTCGCCTTTTATTTCATCATAGGTCACGTTAAACTTGTCGCCGAATTTTGTTTTGATCGATTTTGTGTGACGGACATCGCCTAATACCCACACAAACCATAAGGGGAATAAAAAGACGATAAGAAATACGACCGTTGCAGAAATCACAATTCTTTTTTCAGTTTTTTATTCATATTTAATTTCTCTTTTAAAAAATGTAATAAATGCATACGTCAATGCATTAGCTCACGTTTTGCCTTTATTATACATCTTTGCGTATTGCTTGTCAACAAAAAAACATCGTCACACAAACTGCGGCGATGCTTCTTCTGTTCAGTTTATTTGCTCTATTCTGCCCTTGTCCATCTCATGCACCGTTTCACACAGCACCGAGATATCCTCTGCCGAGTGCGAACAGATAAGTATCGTTTTGCCCTGCTCTTTGTAGCGCAGCAGATACTCTCGCATCTCCTTGACACCGTCCTTGTCAAGCCCGTTGAACGGCTCGTCGAGAATGAGTATTTTAGGGTTTTCCATTATCGCCTGCGCAAGTCCTAATCGTTGGCGCATTCCGAGGCTGTACTTTTTAACGTGGCGTTTCAGGTCGGGATCAAGCCCGACTTTTTGCATTGCATCACGAACCTGTTCTTTGCCGATTTTGTTGTTGAGTCCTGCAAGCAGTTTGAGGTTTTTATACCCCGAATAGTACGGGATAAATCCGGGCGTTTCAATGATGATTCCCATATCCTTAGGAAAGTCAACATCCTTGCCGACACGCTTGCCATCAACAGTTATCACTCCCTCCGTGGGTTTGATGAACCCACAGATGCATTTCATCAGCATCGTCTTGCCCGAGCCGTTTCGCCCGATAAGCCCGTGAATTTTGCCTTCTTCAAATTCTACATTTATGTCTTTGAGTATCTGCGTTTTGCCTATCGTCAGGCCCACATTTTTGACAGAAATGATGTTATCCATTTTGCTCTCCTTTCAACCACGGTTGCTGACATATCTGACCTCGCCTGTTACGGCGTTGACCGCTGCATAGACCTCCGCCCACCAATCAGTTTCAAAGTGTATGACCCAGTAGGGCGTGAGCGTGAAGGTGTCTCCCTGTTTGAGATCCACACTGCCCTGCTCGCTTGCGCTGACGGTCGGCACGAGCACAAGCTCCTCGAAGCGTGCAGTGTGGTCAAGGTGCGGTGCAAGCGCCTTGCTCGCAGTTTCAAAGGCGTACTCTGCGGTGACAAGCTCGGGCGGCTTTTCGGCTGAACTGATGTTAAAATTCAGCGAGTTATTTATCTGCACGATGTCGCCCTTTGCGTTGATAGCCGCCACCGGTCCGGAATATACAGGCATGGTATCGAACTGCCCGTGCCGTGATATTGTGTCGAACACGGGAACACCGTTTACCGTCTGCCTGCAATGCACAAACGCCAGAGTTTCGCCGCTTTGCTCTGTTACTGTCGAGACCGAATAGAGCTGGTGATCAAACTTGCAGTCAACTTTGGAGCGCTCATTGCCAGGTGTAAAAAGCGATGCGAGCGTTTCAGCGGTTTTGTGCTGAGCATCACGCAGGTCAATGCTCGCCGTGCCAAGCGGCAGCGTATCGGATGTGACGGGCATCAGCAGATTTCTCGTCTCGTTTACGGGACTGCTGCTGCCATAGACAGCCTTGTTCATATACTCGTTGTCAACGATAGACACGCAGCCGTTTGATGAAACAAAACCCGTGCGTTTGCCGTTGGTGTATTCGTACGATCTGACACCTGTGTTTTCATCGGTGTGCAGCTGTTTTTTATTATCGTAATAGCCCTGCTTATCGTCAGGCAGAAACAATGAGAACAGCTGATCGGCATACTTGTCATAATCGCTTGGCACGACCGCCTGATAACTCATCGGATAGGCATTTGCGATGACCCTGAAATCAGGGTCTATCTTAAGATTGTCGTAGCTGCCTGCAAGGATAATGCTCTTGCTTTCGGAGGCGCTCGATGCAAAATCATTTTCGGTCATGGTTTTGTTCAGCGGCTTTTTATCCGCAGCAGACGACTGCACCTGTGAACTTTCAACGCTGCTTTCAGCCGAGCTGCTTTTCACATTGTCGGGCGCTTTGGAGCAGGCTGTCAGCATAACTGATGCGAGAATGACCGCAAGTTTCTTTTTCATAAAAACAACTCCTTTATTGTCTGCTTTCGTAGTAATAGCAATCAGAGTTCTGAACATCGACATAAACAAACAGTTTTGTACCGCTGTCGACGGTCGCTGAGAGCTTCCATGCAGGGCGGCAGCTGTATTCGTTCGGACCGATGACCTGTTTTGTGTAGACAAGCTCGGCACGGCGGATATTAAGTCTGACGTGCTGTGAAAATTTCTGCTCTGCCGTTGCGAGCGCATCTTTGAGCGTGAGTGTTTGGTTCACATTTTGCACATTGCTCACCTCGCAGGTCAGTTCATCGGCAGCATATATACTGTCAAGACTGCTTTGCGACATCATAAACGCATTGGCAGGCAGATTTGCGTAGTCACAGCCGTTTGAATACTCCGTGTATTGCATAGCGCTCGTGCCTTTCATTTCGTGAGCATCAAGCGGTACACCGTTATATTCACCTGTAATGAACAATATCACACCGTCCTGTCCCTGCATATCAACTATGCGTGTCTGGGAAACGGCAGGCTTTATTTGCGTATCGCCGTACACTTCTTTAATATGACCCAGAGCCTTGTGCTGCACCTCGGTCACTGTGAACTCGCCGTCCGATAATCTGACTTTGTCATCGCTCTGAGTGAAATAGTTGGCTTTCATGCTGCATTTGGCTGCGGGCAGAACGGGAGAGATGATATCCGTGCGCTCGATCATTCCTTTTTGTTTCAGATACTCAAAGGCGTGACCTGTGTTGAAAAAGTGCAGTCTGCCGCAGAGAACATCAAGATATACCATGTCGTTTTCTATAAACAGCTCATCTGTTTTTATCTTTTCGGAGATTATATCGTTTCTGTGTTCGCTTATCTTTGGAAAATTGTTCGGATAAGACTTGCTGTCATCTCTTAACTCGTGACAGACAAAGCGCTGTTCTTCCTGTTTATTCTTGTTCTGCATACGCTGTGCGAAATACTTGTCATAGCACATCTCGAATTTCTGCAAAGCCTTTTCCTGAGAGACATCGGGCTGTGTCAGCGTAAAGGTGTAAAGCTCGCAATCCTTTGGCTCTTTAATTAGCAGGTCGTCAGCATAGGTTACCGTTCCGTCGGTGTAAAGATACTCTCGGCTGTCCGTCTGCGAACTCTGTGAGTTCTTTACATTGTCAGGTGTTCCTGCGCAGGCTGTCAGCATAAGGCACGCAAGTACCATTGGTATTATTCTTTTCATTTTCTCACCTCACGATGCTATCTCCGAAACGTTGTCGTAGTTGAACCTGCCTATCATTATGTAGCAGAAAACTATCAGCGCCAGCACGAATGTCACAAGGTACACGACCGAAAAAGTGATAGACACCTCGGGCACTCTGAAATACTTGGTGAAATGCAGCCATATAATGCTGTTCGCCATCGGCATCGTCCACATCAGCGATGTCTTTATCGAGCAGAACGCCGTACCGAGAGCGATGACCGCACCGCAGGACACAAACCCGAGCGTTTTGTGCTTTATCAGCGACAGCGCAAGCAGTATCAGCCCGATTATCATCAGATACGCAAACACGAGCAGGTAACTTTTCACCGCCGCCTCAAAAACGGTCAGCTGATTGTAGAGGTTTTCTGGGACGAGCTGTACGCCGAAATTCATCGACTGCTCGGGGAACACGTTCTTGAAATTGGTCACCACGTTGCTCCACCCGTTGTACCAGAAGCCTTTTGTCAGCATCGGAACCACCGATCCGACAAAGATGACCGCAAGGTAGCTCGCCGCCATCATAACCAGCTTGATTATCTGTCCTGTGAGCCAGTTCCTGCGCCCGATGCGCATTATGTAAAACACGGTGTTGTTGT
>CAMYUO010000186.1 GCA_947302065.1 uncultured Clostridia bacterium
TTCGTCTGTCGTGACAGCATCAATGCCGCAGCCGAATGATACCAGCTGAACCAGCTGCATATCATTGTTCCTGCAAACATATTCAGCCGCCCTGTAAAGACGTGAGTGATATGTCCACTGGTTGAGCACGTCAACGCTCGGCGTGTTCACAAGACCTGCAACGCTGTCCTCTGTGACAACTGCAAATCCGAGCGATGCGATGAGCTTGTGGATACCGTGATTTATCTCGGGGTCAATGTGGTAAGGACGGCCTGCCACAACGATTATCTTCTGACCCTTGCGCCTTGCATCAGCGATTATCTCCTTTGCCTTGCGCTCGATGTTCCTGCGGTAGCGCAGCTGAGCAGTGTACGCCATGTTCAGCACGCCAAGCACCTGCTTTTCGGTGATGCGGTATCTCGCAAGGCACTTTGCCACAACGTGAGCAACGTGCTTTTTCATGTTTATATCAAGATACGGCGCAATGAAATTGCGGTCAGTCAGCTTGTCGTTGTTTGCCTTTAAAAGCTCGGGGTAGTATGCAACGACAGGGCAGTTGTAATGGTTGTCCGAACCGCCTTCGTCGATGTTGTAGCTCATGCACGGATAGAAAATGAAATCGACTTTCTTTTCCAGCAGGCTCTCGATGTGACCGTGGCACAGCTTTGCAGGGTAGCATACCGTGTCCGATGCGATTGTCTGCTGACCTTTGTAGTATGTATCTCTTGTCGATTCTTCCGACAGCACTACCTCAAAGCCAAGCTCTGTGAACAGCGTGTGGAAGTACGGCATAAGGTCGTAGAACGACAGCGCAAGCGGGAAGCCTACCCTTGCCTTCGGCTTGCCCTTTGGCTTTGTCAGCTCATAATCCCTTATCAGCTTGTATTTGTATTCTATCATGTTCTCCGCACGGTCGGCAACTTTAATGCCCGCACCCTTTTCGCAGCGGTTGCCCGAAACGAATCTGTGACCGTCGTTGAACTTGATTATCGTAAGATTGCAGTGCGCACCGCAGCCCTTGCACTGAACAGCCGTCGAGTTGTAAGCGAACTCCTTGAGCTGCTCAAGCGTGAGTATCTTTGAGGTGCAGTCCTGATTTTTTGTCTTTTCCATCGCAAACAGCGCACAGCCGAACGCACCCATAAGTCCTGCGATAGCAGGTCTGATAACGTTCCTGCCAAGCTCCATCTCGAACGAGCGCAGCACCGCATCGTTGAGGAACGTTCCGCCCTGAACGACAATGTTCTTGCCCAGCTCCTCAATTGTCTTTGCTCTGATTACCTTGTAAACAGCGTTTTTGATGATAGACGACGACAGACCTGCCGAAATGTCCTCGACCGTAGCACCGTCCTTCTGCGCCTGCTTTACCGACGAGTTCATAAATACCGTGCAGCGTGAACCAAGCTCAACAGGTGCCTTTGCAAAAAGACCCAGACGAGCGAACTCAGCGATGTCATAACCCATAGCCTGCGCAAACGTCTGTATGAACGAGCCGCAGCCTGACGAGCAAGCCTCGTTGAGCATGATGCTGTCAATTGCGTTGTTCTTTATCTTAAAGCACTTGATGTCCTGACCGCCGATGTCAATGATAAAATCAACATTCGGGCAGAAATAAGCCGCAGCCTTGTAATGCGCCACCGTCTCAACAATGCCGAAATCAACGCCCAATCCCGCACGGATAAGGTCCTCACCGTAGCCCGTGACCGCAGACGCCTTGATGTGCAGCTTGTCAGTCGCAAGGTTGTATATCTCCTCGAGCTTAGCAGCTATGATGTCCAGCGGCTGACCCTTGTTTGAGCAGTAGTGCTGATAAAGCAGCTTGCCCTTTGGCGTGATAAGCACCAGCTTTGTCGTCGTCGAACCCGCATCTATGCCGAGGTATGCGTCACCCTCGTATGTGCGAATGTCCTCGTATTTGAGGTCTGACTGTCTGTGCCTGTCAACGAAAGCGGCGTAGTCCTCCCTCGTCTCAAAAAGCGGCTTGCCAGTGGTGATGTTGTCAGTCGTCTTTGCGTTCGCAATCTTATTAAGCGTCTCCTCGATAGTCGCCTCAGCAGCCAGAGTGTGCGCGTGCAAAGCCGCACCGTAAGCCACATAGCAGCTTGACTTTTCAGGCAGTATAGCGTGCTGCTCGTCAAGGTTCAACGTCGTCTTGAACGCCTTTCTCAAAGCGCTTAAATATGTAAGCGGACCGCCCAGGAAAAGCACCTTGCCCGCAATTTTTCTGCCCTGCGCAAGACCCGAGACCGTCTGATCCACAACAGCCTGGAAGATAGATGCCGAAATATCCTCTTTCTTTGCACCCTGGTTGAGAAGCGGCTGAATGTCCGACTTCGCGAAAACGCCGCAGCGCGACGCAATAGGGTAGGTCTTTGTGCTCTGCAAAGCCGCCTCGTTCATCTCGTCAGGCGAAATGTCCAGCAGGCTCGCCATCTGGTCAATGAATGCACCCGTTCCGCCCGCGCACGAACCGTTCATACGCTGCTCAACGCCGCCCGTGAGGAAGATTATCTTTGCGTCCTCACCGCCCAGCTCAACAACAACGTCAGCATCGGGATAGGTCTTGTTGACCGCCACGAAAGCAGAGTAGACCTCCTGAACAAAAGCGATGTCGCTCGCCTGAGCGATGCCCAGACCCGCCGAGCCTGTGATAGCAATGCGGAACTTGTCGCCCTTGAACTGCTCGCCGATAATTTTCAGCTGCTCGGCAACAGTCTCACGCACCTTTGAAAAGTGTCTTTCATATCTGTCATAAACGAACTTGCCGTCGTCATCAACAATGACCGTCTTGACGGTGGTCGAGCCTACGTCTATGCCTAAATCGTAAATCTTGTCCATATCCGTTTCCCCCGAAAATGCGGGGTTCTCCTTTCCTTGCTCAGTAAAATGCCGTTCAAATGAACATATACATTAATAGTATAGCATATCCGCCGCAAAAAAACAAGTCTTTTTTAGAGGTAAGATGTGAGAGGTAAGAGGTAAGAGATTTACCCTTGCAAAATTCGGCGTTTGGTGCTATACTTAACAAAAAACAACTGCGATGAAAGGCGGTATAATATGAAAAAGAGAGTTTTAGCAGCAGTATCAGCATTGATAATGGCATTTGCCTGTATGACAGCCTGCGGCAACAGCGCAAGTACCGCAGAAACAAGCAAGACCGAAAGCTCGTCTGCAACAGACAGCAGTTCATCAGTATCCGAAAGCACCGCAGACAGCAGCGCTTCATCGTCCGAAAGTGTGTCTGACAGCAAATCGGAAAGTTCGTCATCTTCTGACAGCAGCACGACCGAAGAAAAGCAGGGAGAAAAAGAGGTGCTGTTAAAGGTCGAGCATTTTACGCCGAGCGGTGAGCTGATATATACACAGACTCGTGAATATGTGAAAAACAATAAAGGCGAGCCTGTTCCTTCAAAGTTTACGATAACAGGAGATAAAACAAGATCACAGGCAGCGTCAATAGAGAGTGCTGCAAGATATGAATATGACGATAACTATAAACACTGCAAGTATTATAACGAAAAAAATGAGATGTCAAGTGAAACATTTTATAATGATGAAGGCTTGAAAATAAAAAGTCTGATGTATAAATCCGGTCGTGTAAATGATACGTATCTGTACGAGTATGACAATAATCAAAACATAACAAAGGAAACGTACTATTTCGGAACGCAGGATAAATATATCTCAATGAGAGTTACAACATATTCGTACAAAGACGGCAGGCTTGCATCTGAACATACCGATAACAAGTTCCAAACCGGAAAAAGCGCCAGTGCCGATAAAACCTACGAGTACGATTCCAACGGAAATGTCGTCAGAACGACTACAGTAGATTCTGTTGGAAGTAAGACGATAGTTTCGTCGACCTACGATGCTAAAAACAACCGCACATCGAGTAAGACTGAATCTTTGATTGCCGGAAGTATGACCGTAGCATCTGATTTCCATTATGAATATACCTACAACGCAGACAGTTATGTAAAGGTCACTCTGCCAAAGACAAAGGTTAAAAATAATTACGGCAGAGAGTATTATCCGACATCAAAGCAGACTTATTCGGGAGATGAGCTTACAGAAGAGATAATCTATTCGCCGCAGGAAGCGTTGAAAGGGAATTTTGAATCAGTATTGGAAATTGTAAAGTATACCTACGGAACAGTTTAACAATAACCACCGCAGGAGAGCACACCGCTCTCCTGTTTTTTTTGCCCATTCGTTCACAACCTCGCTATTGAAATTTCGGGCAAGCTGTGTTATAATTGGTACGTTAGATTATTCACCGAAAGGAAATGATAAAAATGCTGTCAGATATCGAGATCGCAAAGCAAGCGAAAATGCTCAAAATAGGCGAGATCGCCGCAAACCTCGGAATAAGCGAGGAGGACTTTGAGCCCTACGGTCACTACAAGGCAAAGCTCTCCGAGAGCCTTTACGAAAAGACCAAGGACAAGCCCGACGGCAAGCTGATACTTGTCACCGCTATCAACCCGACACCCGCAGGCGAGGGCAAAACTACTATCTCCGTCGGTCTTGCAGAGTCTATGGCTAAAATAGGCAAGAACGCTATCCTTGCCCTGCGTGAGCCATCACTCGGACCAGTTTTCGGAATAAAGGGCGGTGCCGCAGGCGGCGGATATGCGCAGGTAGTTCCTATGGAGGACATCAACCTGCACTTCACAGGCGATATGCACGCCATCACAGCGGCTAATAACCTGCTGTGCGCACTTATAGATAACTCGATACATCAGGGCAACCCGCTTCGCCTCGACGAAAGACGCATTCTCTTCAAAAGATGTATG
>CAMYUO010000187.1 GCA_947302065.1 uncultured Clostridia bacterium
TTGAGGAGAGAGAGGCTGCTCTTGCTAAGATCGAGCCAATGCAGCAGGCTGACTTCGAGGCTCTCTACGAGGCACTTGAAGGAAATCCTGTTACAATCAGATTCCTCGATCCTCCGCTTCACGAGTTCGTTCCTACTGAGGAAGAGGACATCAAGGCTCTTGCAGCTGCACAGGGCAAGTCCGTTGAGGACATCAAGGCTCTCATCGCTTCACTGCACGAGTTCAACCCAATGATGGGTCACCGTGGATGCCGTCTTGCTGTAACATATCCTGAGATCGCTGCTATGCAGACAAAGGCTGTTATCAAGGCTGCTATCAACGTTAAGAAGAATCACCCTGACTGGAACGTTAATCCTGAGATCATGATCCCGCTGGTTGGCGACGTTAAGGAGCTCAAGTTCGTTAAGAAGGTCGTTGTTGAAACTGCTGACGCTGTTATCGCTGAGGCTGGTTCCGATCTCAAGTACGAGGTTGGTACAATGATCGAGATCCCAAGAGCTGCTCTTACAGCTGATGAGATCGCTGCTAACGCTGACTTCTTCTGCTTCGGTACTAACGACCTTACTCAGATGACATTCGGCTTCTCAAGAGACGACGCAGGCAAGTTCCTCGGCGCTTACTACGACAAGAAGATCTTCGAGAGCGATCCGTTCGCTAAGCTCGATCAGGACGGCGTAGGCAAGCTCATGAAGATGGCTCTTGACCTCGGCAGACCGGTTAATCCAAAGCTCCACTGCGGAATCTGCGGCGAGCACGGCGGAGATCCTTCATCTGTTGAGTTCTGCCACAAGATCGGTCTGGACTATGTTTCCTGCTCACCGTTCCGTGTGCCAATCGCAAGACTTGCTGCTGCTCAGGCTGCAATAGCTGAGAACAAGTAATCTCTTACGGGCAGAAAAACAATACTTTAATAAAAACAGCTCCGTTGGCTTGATGCCGGCGGAGCGTTTTTTGTGCAAAAAATAAGCTCGTACTTGCGGGACAGACCCGACGGTACGAGCTTTTGTGTTATCTGTTGTTGACAGTTTCGGGATAGAGGTCGTGGTGGGAGAGCCTGTCCCAAGCGACCTGCTCCCATTTTGTGCCCGGCTTGCCGTAGTTGCAGTAGGGGTCGATGGACAGTCCGCCTCTTGGCAGGAACTTTCCCCACACCTCGATATAGGCAGGGTCCATAAGCTTGATAAGGTCGTTCATTATGATGTTTATGCAGTCCTCGTGGAAATCACCGTGATTGCGGAAACTGAAAAGATAGAGCTTGAGCGATTTGCTCTCGACCATTTTCTTGGTCGGGACATAGGAAATGTATATCGTTGCAAAATCGGGCTGACCTGTGATAGGGCAAAGGGACGTGAACTCGGGACAGTTGAATTTTACAAAGTAGTCACGGTCAGGGTGCTTGTTATCAAACGTTTCGAGCAGCGACGGGTCGTATTCGGTGGAATATCTTATGCCGCTTTTGCCCAGGTGTGTAAGGTTCTCGGTCTGTTTATCTCTGCTCATTTTATCCTCCTTGGTTTAGTTGAGTGCAGGGTCGCTGATGCCGTTTGCGGCAAAGGCTTTTGCACGGTCGATGCAGGTGCCGCAGCATCCGCACGGTTTTTCGCCGCCCTCGTAGCAGCTCCATGTCAGTTCGTAAGGCGCATTAAGGCGCAGACCCTGTGCCACTACATCGGCTTTTGTCAGGTTCACGAAAGGCGCTTCGATGCGCAGCTGTTTGCCGCTGCCGATGTAAATTGCCTCGTTCATATGGTCGTTGAACTCGCTGCTGCAGTCGGGATAGGCATTGCCTGCGGCATCGTCTGAATGTGCACCGTAGTAGATGACCTCACAGTCCCTTGAAAGTGCCATGCTTGCTGCGCAGGACAGGAAAAGTCCGTTGCGGAAGGGTACATACGTAGAAACGGGTTTGCCGTCGGTGCTTTCGAGCTGCTGTGCGTAATCTCCCTTCGGGATATCCTTATCTGAACCTTTGAGCAGCGAGCAATCCGAGCCTTCAAAGATGCGTGCAAGGTCGAGCGTGAGCAGCTCGATGCCGTAATGCTCAGCGACAGCCTTTGCGGAAAGCGCTTCTTTATCGTGCTTCTGACCGTAGGTTATGCTCAGTGCGATGACGTTCTGTGCGCCGTACTTTTCTATTGCGAGTGCAAGGCAGGTGGTGCTGTCCAGCCCGCCCGAAAATAAAACGAGTGCTTTCATAGCTTTACTCCTTGACGATAGTTATCTTTTTGGTTATAAGGCATATTATCAATGTTCCCCAGCACAATACCAGCAGCAATACCATTATGATATGCAATGTGGTGAGTTTGGGAATCTCGTAGTTTTGTCTGCACGCCTTGTCTCTGTAAAGCAGAAGTGTTGTTTTTCTGCCGACGTAGTCCTTGTAGGACGACTCTACCTCGTACTCGTAGCCGCTTTCTGTGACGAATGTGGTGTAGTTTGTTGAGTTTCTGACTTCGGTTTTATTGCGCATAGCGATTGCGGTACACTCCTGCGGTCTGCCGAGTTTATAGGCGCTCCAGCCTCTGATTATCGGATTCAGAAGTATCATTGCAGATAAGCCGACAGTCAGAACTATAAATAAAACGATGATCCTTATAAACATTTTGCGGGTGATGTGACCCCGTTCGATTCTTTGCGGTGCTTGCATATTGTTCTCCCCCATAAAATAGTGCTATTTCAGCAGATCTTTAAGACTCTGTTCTGTTTTGAATCTGCCGAGATAGGTTTTTGTTTCCGTGTGTGCTGATACGTTCTTAATTCCTCTTGCGGTCATGCAGCTGTGTGAACCTTTTATCGTTACCCCTACGTTTTCGGTCCCTGCTGCCTCTGAGATTATCTGTGCGATGTCTCTGCCAAGACGCTCCTGCAGCTGCAGGCGCTTGGCTGCCATATCGCAGATGCGGGCTATCTTGCTAAGTCCCAGAACCTTGCCGTTCGGTATATATGCAACGTTCACCGTCATATCGTACATCAGCGCCATATGGTGCTCACAGTAGCTGAAAACGGTGATGTCTTTCATAACTATCGCTTCGTCTGCGCCGATATCCTCGGATGTGAATGTCTTGCCGAACATCTGCGCTATCTCGTGGTTTGTGTAGTTAGTGACCTCAAGCACCTCTTCGAACATTTCCGCAACTCTTGCAGGTGTTTCACGCAAGCCCTCACGGTCGGGGTCTTCACCGATAGCTTCAAGAAGACCTCTGATGTGATATTCCATTTTTGCTCTGTCCATTTTATACTCCTCTTTCATCGGGTGACCATATGAACTTGTGCAGCTGCAATTGCAGGCGCACGCCGTTCAGACCACGCTCTTTCATAAATTCCACCATATCCCTGGGGTCTATCATAGTAAACACCGGGCTGAGGTAGACCTTGCATTTGTCGGCAAGGCTGTATTTTTCGATAATCTGTGCCGCACGTTCAAGGTCATCGTGCGAGCCGCAGACGAACTTGACGGTATCACGCTCGGTGAGCCTTTCAAAGTTTTCAAGGCACATTTTACTTTCCATATTGCTTGACGGCAGCTTATAGTCCATTGTGAAGCTGACATCGCAGTCAAGCTCTGTCGGCAGAAGAACGCTCCCGTTTGTTTCAATCTCGACGCTGTGACCCTGCTTTGCAAGCGCTGTGATAAGCGCTGTTATGCCGCTTTGCAGCAGCGGTTCACCGCCTGTGAGTGTGATGTTTTTAACGCCGCTTTGTTTTGCAAGCTCACAGATGTTCTCTGTGCTCATCGGTGTGAACGGCGCGCACGGCTCGTTTGCCCACTTGGTATCGCACCAGCTGCAATTAAGATTGCAGCCGACAAAGCGGACAAACAGCGCAAGCTCGCCTGCTTTTTGTCCCTCGCCGTTGATGCTGACGAAGTGCTCGGCAACTCTGAACATATCCATCGTTACACCTCGTAGATTGCGCAGTTGTCGGGCGTTTCATATACGACAACTTTTTTTACGTTTAATCCGTCGTCGGCAAGCTCGTCAAAGAACGCCTTTGCGAAATTTTCGGCGGTCGGCCTGAATTCAAGCGGTATCAGGCGGAAGCCCTCATCACGCAGAGCCTGCTCGGTTGCTTTTTTCAGCGATCCTTTTTCATACAAAAGCGAATGGTCAAGACCGTCAGCCAGCGTGCGTACTGCATTTTTCAGCTCGGAAAAGTCGATGACCATTCCGCGTTTTTCGCCCGTGAGCTGAAGCTCGTCGGCACTGACATAGACCTCTATCGTCCAGCGGTGACCGTGGAGATTCGAGCACTTGCCCTTATAGCCTGCAAGGAAATGTGCGCTGTCAAACGATGCCGTTGTATTAAGTGTATACATGTTTGTCACTCCGTAAATAAAAAAGCTTTCACCTGCGAAAGCAGACGAAAGCGCATAGTTGTCCCGTTTGTCTGCCCTAGTTTTGTTTAGCGACAGGATGGTGCGAACGAACTGTCGGGCTGATGACCTGTTTACAGCCAAATGATAGTTTAGCATATAACTGTGTCAAAGTCAAGTATTTTATGTTTACGCATCTTGAAAAATCGCAGGTTTTGTGTTAAAATGAGGTGGAAAGGGGTGCTGACGTTATGGGATACATACTTGACCTTAGAAAAGTTGTGGGCAGCAGACCGCTTATCCTCACGGGTGCGGGCGTTCTGCTTGTGAACGAAAAGGGCGAGGTGCTTTTGCAAAAGCGCCGTGACAACGGTTTCTGGGACATACCCGCTGGGTCGATGGAGCTGGGCGAGAGCTTTGAGGAGTGCGCGCACAGGGAGGTCTTT
>CAMYUO010000188.1 GCA_947302065.1 uncultured Clostridia bacterium
AATGCCCGCTTTATGCAGCGGTGCAGTAAAGGTTATCTTTATGTCGTGGTGACCCTTTTGCAGCGGGAAACCGATAAAAGCCGTGTCAACGCATTCAACGTCTGTCTTTTCGCCGTCAACATAGGCTGTAAAGCCCTCTGCATACGGCACGGACAGCTTGAAATATCCGTCCTCGGTCACGTCGATGCTGCCGACGATATCGTCGCCCCTGGTCTTTGCCTTGTCAAATCTGAACTCATCGACTTTTCTTATCTGCGAGATATCCATGCTATAGCATCTGATATCGCTTATCTCGTAGTTGCCTTTCATGAACTTCACTTTCAGCTCTTTTACAGGCTGTTCATCGTGCGCAGATACGACAAATTCAAAGCGGTTATTGTTATTGTAGTATTTCCAGTCAGGGTCGGTGAGGTTGTTCTTTATGCCGTCGATAAACACCTTGGCATCATCGGAACTCAGGTCTTTTCCGCTCATGTCGTTATCGACATCGAACGAAACGAGCAGCAGTTTATCGTGCTCGACCGCCTGCGGCAGCTCGACCCTGAACTCAGTGGTCTTTTCCATTCTCACGCTGTATCCGTCATCGGTCTTTTTGATGCCTTTGATGTCATTTATCTCAAATATCGGTATCTCTGTTATGCCCTCGGGCTGATAGCTGTCAGCACCGCCCTTTTCAACTATCGTGTTGTTGAGCAGTGCGCTGAGCGAATAAGGATACTTTATATTCTTATATGCCTGTTCATTCAGAACATTTGAGCTGCAATAGCCGACAGGCATCACAAGGTCACATTTATACAGTGAAAGATTGCCCGACTGCTGTATCTTTTTGTACATCACAGACGGCTTTGACTTTGAGTCGGTGATAAGATATCTCTGACCCATATACATCTGGAATAAAAAGCTCTGCGACTGAGTCGTCATTGCAGAATTTCGGAACTCGTTCTCGTTGTATATGCCGTTAAAATAGAAATCATTGTAATACTTGTTGTGCAGCGAGGAATAAATCGTCGCCGCATAGTAATCATCATTGTAAACAGTGTTCGGAGAGTTGTCCCTGCCCACAAGATTTGCAGTGCGCACAAGGTCGCTGTCCTCGCTTATGGTGTCGGTCAGCGCATACATATCGTCGGAATACAAAAGGTCAAAAGTCGTCAGCGGTTCAAGCTCGTCATAATCATTTGCAATAAAACCTGCAACTATCGCAATGACCATCATGCCGGCATAGAGTACCTGCTTTTTGTGCATTATAAGATATACCACGCCGATAACGCAGACCGCTGCGATATCAGCCGCCATAATGAGCTTGACTACTCTCCTGCAGTCTGATATCAGCGCAAATGCAGCTGCGATGACCGATGCAGCAGGCAGGCACAGTTTCCAGTTGAAAGTCTTGTCGATGACCTGCTCACCGAGCCTGCCCACGAGCAGCAGACAAAGCGGCATGAACGGTATCAAAACCTTAGCATCAACATAGAGCGTACCGTTGAGGATAAACGTTGACACCGGCAGAAGCAGCAGGCAAAGCATCGTGATGCCGAGAAATCTCGTGTGCTTTTTGTTCTTTGACAGCACAGCCGAAACAACAGCGAGCACAGCTATGATCGTCAGTCCCATTCCATAGCCGTCATAGCACAGGAAATCAACATTCGGCTTTGGTATCAGCACCGAAAGATCGAGCTTGCTGTTTCCCGAGTCACGTCCTTTGAGCAGACAGTAAACTGTCGGCAGCAGCAGAACGCCCGACAAAAGCACGGCGGTAAATATCCTGCCCGCAAAGTGCGAGCCTTTTTTCCAGAAGTCTTTCAGCGTGGCCTTTTCGGTGGTGCGCAGATATTCGTAAACGCCGTAAACGACGATAGCCGCAACGGCTGCAACACCAAAGAAATAACAGCACATTATGCACAGGAACGTATAAATGACCAGCAGGTATTTTCTCTTCGACTTGAAGTAATCTTCAACTGCGCCGAACGCCAGCAGCAGAAACGGCATATAGCTGACGAACATTATATGCCTGTGGCTGTGCAGCGAAAGTCCCGTTGCAAATTCAAACATCACCGTGAGCACGAATGCCCTGCCGCTTCCGAACTTGCGGAACGTCCACCTGTAAAACAGGAAAATGCTCAATCACACGCTGAGTATCGAAGCCACCTGCATATAAATATACATCGGCACGAACGGGAAAAGATAGCTCAGCAGCACCACAGGCGAAAACAGCCCGTAGTACGACAGATCGTATATGTTCTCGCCTGCACCGACGTTGAACAGAAAGCTCGGGAACAGGTCGCCAGAGTCATAGAACTGACGTCTGAAATTGTCGGGAATAGCAAAATGCTGCGCCGACCAGTCAAGCGTTGACCCGAAGGCGTATGTGAATCTTGTTATCACCAGCATCAGCAGATACAGCCCCATCGCAATGGCGATGTATGTATAGTCCTTCTTTTTTAGTTTCATTGTTTTACCCCTGATATCGTTCTTTTGTTTTTCGTGTCTGTCAGCTTGCCTCGTAAAGTGTCCACATCTCATAGGGCGACATATGCCACAGTTTGTCTACAGTTCCCGACTGCGACTCATATACCTTTACGAGATCGTTTTTGTATTCTATCCGATCGTTTTCCATTTTTGTCATCTCGCCCTCGTGATCGGGCAGTTTCGCCTTTGAATAATACTTGCCGAAGCAGTAAAGAGGCGATTTCAGCTTGTTGTCTTTGTAAAGCTCCGTCACTATAGAGTGAGTGTATTTGTGGTGCTGGTGACCGTATTCGCCGTCTTTGTTGTGTGTTACGATCAGCTCCCAGTCTTTGCATTTCATTATTCTCTCTATGTCGCTTTCGATCTTGTCCCAGACCTTTTCCCAGGTGTCACGCTCTCCTGCGACCTTGTCGGGATATTCAAGTATATATCCGCTGTTGCCCGACTTTTCAAGCATTTTCTCAAACTCGGGCTTGCGTGTGTCGTTTCTGCCGTTTGTGATGCACACGACGAAATATCCGCCGTCCATCAGATGACCGCCGCCCCATATCACGTCATCATCGGGGTGAGCGACTATCATCAGCTTGGTAGCCTTTTTATTATCAGCGACTGCTTTTATCTGCTCACTCGAAAGTGTTTCAACATCGTAAGCCTTTTTCTTTTCGGCTTCACGGACAAAAAATCTGATGCCGAAAAACGCACCAATGCCCACTGCTAAAGCGATAAGCAGTATGATACACAATTTTAGTATCTTTTTCTTTTTGCTGCGCTGCTTTGTTTCCACGGTTTTATCCTTTCTATCTGCTGTTTTTTTCAGCTTTTGTCGTCCTTTTCCGCCAGCCGTTCGGTCAGGCTGACCGCAACACTAATATTATATAACAATTATTCTGCACTGTCAACTTTTGTTTGGCGCTGCAAGATTTAAACAAAATGTTAAATTTGAAAAAGTGCTTGACAATGCCGCTTGGTGTAGTTATAATGGATATATATTCTAAATGCTTTGATAGGAAGAAAAGCAGGTGCGTACTGCACAGAGAGCCAGCGGTCGGTGTAAGCCTGGCGTGTACGGTCTGTAATAGCTCGTCCTTGAGCAGAAACGGTGATAAAGTAGTCGTTTCCGGGGTTCCTGCCGTTATAAAGGAAACACATTATTGTGATGTGGCTGAGGTATGCAGTGTGAGCTGTATGCGAAAGAGAGTGGTAACACGGGTAATCTCGTCTCTCCTGTTTTTCGGGGGAAGGCGATTTTTTTATTTCCCCGTACAAACGATTTTAAATCAAAAAGAAAGGAATTGTTGGTATGGAAAACTACAAGAAGTATTCAGTGGGCTATTTTCTCCCACCCGAGAGATGTATGGAATGGACAAAGAAGGACTGCGTTGACAAAGCACCTGTATGGTGTTCTGTTGACCTGCGTGACGGAAACCAGGCACTCGTTATCCCGATGAGCCTTGAGGAAAAGCTGGAGTTCTTTGAGCATCTCGTAAAGATCGGCTTCAAAGAGATCGAGATCGGCTTCCCTGCTGCGTCGGAGACAGAGTATGAGTTCTGCCGCACACTTATCGAAAAGAACATGATCCCCGATGATGTGACCATCCAGGTGCTCACCCAGTCAAGAGAGCATATAATCAAAAAGACATTTGAGGCGCTCAAAGGCGTTAAGAACGCTATCGTTCACCTTTACAACTCAACATCTGTCGCTCAGAGAGAGCAGGTGTTCAAAAAGAGCAAGGAAGAGATCATCAAGATAGCTACCGACGGAGCAGAGCTGCTCAACCAGTACAGAGAGAAGTACAAGGGCGAGTCCAACTTCCGCTTCGAGTATTCTCCCGAGAGCTTCACAGGCACAGAGATGGAGTTTGCAAGAGATATCTGCAACGCCGTTATCGACATCTGGAAGCCGACTCCCGATGACAAGGTCATCATCAACCTGCCTGTGACTGTTGAGATGTCTATGCCTCACGTTTACGCTCAGCAGATCGAATATATGTGCAAGGTTATGCACAACAGAGAGAACCTCATCGTTTCACTGCATCCGCATAATGACAGAGGCTGTGCAGTTGCAGACTGCGAAATGGGTCTGCTCGCAGGCGCTGACAGAATTGAGGGCACTTGCTTCGGCAACGGCGAGAGAACAGGTAACGCCGATATCGTTACTATCGCAATGAATATGTTCTCACAGGGTGTTGACCCGCAGCTCGACTTCTCGGATATGCCTACGCTCGTTGAGCTTTATGAGAGAGTTACCAGAATGACCGTAAGTCCGAGAAGCCCGTATTCAGGCGC
>CAMYUO010000189.1 GCA_947302065.1 uncultured Clostridia bacterium
AGTGGGAGAACAAGCAGCCTCTGCCCGATGAGCACGAACGGCTTTTTGAAAAGCTCAAGGATAAGTTCGTTGTGCTGTATATGGGCGGTCATGCACTTTCAAATGCACTCGATATCCTCATTGATGCCGCTGCAAATGAAAAGGATAAGGACATCGCATATGTCCTCGTCGGTGACGGCGTTGAAAAGCAAAGGCTTGTAAAAAGAACGCAGGACGAACAGCTCGATAATGTTTATTTTCTGCCGCCTGTGCCCAAAACAATGGTGCCGGCGCTCGTTGAAAAGGCTGACTGTTCGTATATGGGCGCTCTCGATTCGCCGCTTTACCGATTCGGTCTGTGCCTGAACAAAATGTATGACTGCATGATGGCAGGCAAGCCGATAGTCTGTGCGATAAATGCATCGAAAACGCTCGTCGAACAGTATGATTGCGGCTTTATGGCTGACCCTACCGACGTGCGTACTATAAACGATGCCGTGCATATGCTCAAAGCGATGACTCCGCAGGAAAGAGACGCAATGGGCGAGAACGGCAAGAAAGCAGTGCTTGAGAATTTTACATATGAAAAGCTCGCAAAGCGCTTTGCTGATATTATGGAGAATTGCTGAAACTGAGGAAAATTTATGGGACTTGATGTTTATTCCGGCTGCCTTGTGAGATACTATTCAAGAAACTGGCTCACAAGTGTGCAGAAGTGGGGTATGGAAAACGGTATGGACGTCCAGATAGTCCGTGCCAATGAAGGCGAGGCTGTGCCTGCCGAGGTGATAACCGAAGACGTTAACCAGTGGAAAAACGCTCTTATCGAGGCACTTGGCAGCCATATCCAGCCCGACCAGCTCTGGAACGAGGATAATGACGTTACACCGTATTATACCGAGAAACCCGATTGGTGTGCGTTCCAGGCGCTGCAGCTGTTCTTTGCAGCCAAGTATCTCGGCGAAAAGGTGCCCGAAACGGTGCAGAAAGGCTTTGACCTGTATGAGCATCCGCTGTATAAACGCTTTATGCAGACCAAGCAGACAGGTTATTCGCTCTTTGAGTGTGAGTGGTGGCTGCCGTTTCACGAAAAAATAATGTTTCCCGCACGCCTGCCGACAGGTCACGAAAGAACATTTTCAACAGTCGGTCTTTTGTATTCCGAACTCAAAGAGATAAACGCTATCGACTGGAAAGCCGATAAGCAGACGATACGCAGCTGGTTTGAGACAGAGGGCTATCCCGATGACGGCTATGTCCGCAACGGAAAGGTCGAGATGCAGCAGGTGCATGACGAGTATGATACCGTCTCGCTTGCAAAATTCGCTTTTTCAATACTCTGGCAGGCTGTCGACCACGCCCGCAAAAACGGAACAATGATAATACTCGATTATTAAGCGGAAAGGAAGTTTTATTATGACTACTACCGATACAAGAAAAGTCGTGCTCATCGGCACTGGAATGGTTGGAATGAGCTTTGCTTATGCCCTTGTAAATCAGGGCGGCATCTGCAATGAGCTTGTCCTCATCGACGTCAACAAAGAAAAAGCAAACGGCGAGGCAATGGACCTCAATCACGGTCTTGCCTTTGCAAAATCCAATATGCAGATAAAAGCAGGTGACTATAAGGACTGCCGCGGCGCAGACATCGTCGTTATTGCAGCAGGCGTTGCACAGAAAGAGGGAGAAACGAGACTCGACCTTCTGCAAAGAAATGTCGAGGTGTTCCGTTCGATAATCACACCTGTCGTTAAATCAGGCTTTGACGGCATATTCCTCGTTGCAACGAACCCAGTTGATATAATGACAAGAGTGACCTTCGAGCTTTCACGCTTCGGCGCAGCCAAAGTCATCGGAACGGGCACAACGCTCGATACCGCAAGACTGCGTTATCTGCTCGGAGACTATTTCAGCGTTGACCCTAAGAATATCCATGCCTATGTTATCGGCGAACACGGCGACAGCGAGTTCGTTCCGCTTTCGCAGGTAATGCTTGCAACAAAGTCTGTCACCGAGATACTTGAGGATAAGAGATATCCTTATAACATCGACGAAATGACCAAGATCGAGGAGCAGGTGAGAACATCTGCATATAAGATAATCGAGGCTAAAAAGGCGACCTATTACGGCATCGGCATGGCTATCACAAGAATAGTCAAGGCTATCCTCGGCGACGAGAACAGCGTGCTGACCGTGTCTGCAAAGCTCTCGGGCGAGTACGGCGGAAACGATGTGTTCATCGGCGTGCCGAGCATCATCGGCAGAAACGGTGTCAAGGAAGTGCTTGAGCTTTCGCTCACCGAAGAAGAAAGAGCAAAATTCGACAAGTCAAGACAGGTGCTCAAGGAATCGTTCGAGGGTCTGAAACTCTGATAAAAGGGGAGTGCGCTTATGGCGGCTGACGATATCATCGACTGGGAGCAGATGTATGTCCTCATCGACGAGCTTGGTTTGCGTGGTTATGAGAGCAGGCATTTTGATGTGTGCGCAAATCTCTGGAAAACAAAAGTGCCCGCATCGGGACAGGCTGATACCCTGCAGGGTGAGCTTCTGCGTGAGATAGAAAAGCTGCGCACCGAGGCAATGGATAACGGCAATATCAATTGGGACGATAACTTTGCCTTCTTCTGCGATAACCTCAAAAACACCTTTGCACAGTCGGGTCTGTTCGATGCACAGCGCCTTGATAAGCTCTCAAAGCTGCTCGATTTTGTCAAAGAGTGCGGCGAGTATGCGCACAGCTACGCAGTCGGCGAGATATCCGACGACGATGCCGACCCGGTAAAGTTCGCATATGTCGACGACGACCTGTATGATTATATCTGCGATGCGGTCGCAGACTTTGCGCTTGGTAACCCTACCGATATCCCATATGAAAAGAAAGATTTCATATACCGATAAAAATAAAGGAACTGCCTTTGCGACAGTTCCTTTTTTCGTTTGTGTCAGTACGGTGCGGCTATCTGCTGTGCAGCTTTGACAGCCTGTTCAATTGTCATTCCCGCAAAATCCTGCGCCCTGAATATCCTGCCCGACTTTTTGTCGTCAACAAATGCGCCGACTATCACGCCGGGTATCGCACTCTCGGGCGAGTTCGGTGCGTTCGGTCCGCCAAGGTCTGTCCTGCACCAGCCCGGGTCAACAAGATTGATGCAGACATCAGTGCCGTTGACGTTCTTGCCCATATCAACGGTTATCTTGTCAAGTGCCGCCTTGCTTGCAGAGTATCCAGCCTGCTCAGGTTCAAGAGCAATGCCGCTTGTCGTGTTCACGATGCGCCCAAAGCCTTTTTTGACCATATTCGGCAGGAAGTGATAGCAGATGAGCGCAGGCGCTATCGTATTCACTGCAAAGCTCACCGTGTAATCGCTCACCGGCGTGTTGTAATAATCGGTGCGGTAAGCTATCTGCAAACCTGCGTTGTTGAGCACGATGTCAACATCAATTCCGAACGAGTCTATCTCTGCGAGCATCGCCCTGACAGAGTTTTCATCAGACAGTTCACAGCTCACGCACCTGACCGAAACGCCCAGCGCAGCTATCTCAGCCGCAGCCTTTTCAAGATGCTCGGCTTTTCTGCTTTGTAAAATAACATTGCAGCCCTGCTTTGCCAGCTCCAGCGCCGCAAGATGTCCAAGACCTCTGCTCGCACCAGTCACCAGTGCCCATTTTACTTTAATATCTATCATAATTTACCTCCTTTGTAAAAACACGACCCTGCAAAATGCAGAGCCGTGTGATAAACAAGTATTATTTAAAGTACACCAAATATCTTGAGCAGTACCAGAAGCAGGATAACCATGAACAGCATCAGGCAGAACTTGATGATAGCCATGCTCGTCTTCTTGTTTCTTGCCTTGTTGCTCGTGTATTCGTGGATAGCATTTTCCTTGAACTGCTGAGCGAACTTGTTAGGCGAGATAGGATTGAGCATATCGTCAATGTTGATGCCCTTGTACTTTTCAGCCATCAGCTTCTTCGGGTCGTCTGTGTCAAGATCAGGCTCGTAAGAGCTTACCAGCAGGCTCTTGTCTGCACGCTTTTCATTGATAGCGTCCATCTCAAGACCCGGCTCTGCTGCGATACCGAGGCTGTCACCGTTGTCGAAAACATGCTTTGTGTCAACGCCCTTCATCGTCTCCGTTCTGTTGGAACGCAGCATCTTGATAAGTACGTTGGTGTAGATGTTCTCCTCGTTCTCCTCGTCCTCTTCTTCCTCATCGGTAAGTTCCGTATCGTCGCCTACCTCGTCAACGAAATCTGCAAGTGACTTCTGATTCTTCTTGAACGGAGTCTTAGGACCGCTTGTTCCGTCAGAAACAGGCAGAGGCTTGCCAACCTTAGGTGTGTATGTAAGTACAGGTGTGTCATCAGCAGCAGTCATAGACTGTGATGCAGCTGCAGCACCCTTAGGCGGCAGCTTTACACGCTGTCTTCTTGTCGGGATGATAACATCTCCGTCTTCGTCTGTCTGTGCAACAGTCTCCTCATTGA
Organism: uncultured Clostridia bacterium; assembly: GCA_947302065.1. GTDB lineage: Bacteria > Bacillota > Clostridia > Oscillospirales > Ruminococcaceae > Hominimerdicola. The sequence goes on from CAMYUO010000189.1 coordinate 4,474, forward strand.
TCTGCTGAGCTGTCTTGACAACAGGAGCAGGTGCAGGAGCAGCTACCTTTGCAGGTGCCGGTGCAGCAGTCGGAGCAGCTGTTACATTAGCAGCTGGTGTTACGTTAGCCGCAGGCTTAACAACACCCGGCTTCGGTCTCGGAGCGATCGGCTTGATCTTCTCGAGCTTGTCAGCCTCAGGAGGAGCGTCCTTGGTGAACGATGGCTCCGGAGGAATGTAATCTTTCTTGTCAACAGGTGCTCTGTCGCCAATGATGTAAGCTGCAGAGATAGTCTTTGC
>CAMYUO010000190.1 GCA_947302065.1 uncultured Clostridia bacterium
AAAGGAAATAGAGGATAATGGCAAAGCTTAACATTACAGAAACCGTGCTGCGTGACGCACATCAGTCACTGCTTGCAACGAGAATGTCTATGAACGACATGATAGATATTCTGCCCGAGCTTGATAAAGTCGGATTCTATTCCGCAGAGGTATGGGGCGGTGCTACATTTGACTCATGTATCAGATTCCTGGGCGAAGACCCTTGGGAGAGACTTCGCATAATCAGACGCGAGATGCCCAACACCAAGCTGCAGATGCTGTTCAGAGGACAGAATATGCTCGGCTACCGTCACTATGCTGACGACCTCGTTGAGTATTTCGTTCAGAAGTCTATCGCAAACGGTATCGACATCATCAGAATTTTCGACGCACTCAACGATATAAGGAACCTTGAAACTGCTATCAAGGCAGCTAACAAGGAGGGCGGTCACGCTCAGGTAGCTATCAGCTACACCACAGGTGAGGTCTTCACTCACGAGTATTATGTTGACTATGCAAAGCGCATTGAGGCAGCAGGTGCAAAGTCACTTTGCATCAAGGATATGGCTGCGCTGCTCACACCTTATGAGGCTTCTACTCTTGTTAAGGACCTCAAGGCAGCAGTAAGCATCCCTGTTCAGCTGCATACACACTATACATCAGGTCTCGCTTCCATGTGTATCATGAAGGCTGCAGAGGCTGGCGTTGACGGTGTTGACACAGCAATGTCACCTCTCGGAAACGGTACATCACACGCTCCGACAGAGTCCGTTGTTGCCGCTTTCCAGGGAACAGAGTACGATACAGGTCTTGACCTTGTTCTGCTCAACGAGATCAGAGAATACTTTATGGGACTTCGCAAAAAGTACATCGAAAGCGGTCTGCTCGACCCTTCGATGCTCGCATCAAATACAAAGGCTCTGCTTTATCAGGTACCCGGCGGAATGCTCTCAAATCTGCTTTCACAGCTCAAGCAGGCCGGCAAGGCAGATCAGCTTGAGGACGTTCTCAAGGAGGTTCCGAGAGTTCGTAAGGATTCAGGCTTCCCGCCGCTGGTAACACCGACCTCGCAGATCGTTGGCACACAGGCTGTGTTCAACGTTATCACAGGTGAGAGATACAAGACCGTTACCAAGGAGTTCAAGGGTCTTGTCAAGGGCGAATACGGTAAGACACCTGTTGAGATCGATCCTGAGTTCCAGAAGCAGATCCTCAAGGGTGAAGAGCCTATCACATGCAGACCTGCTGACCTGCTCGAGCCTGAGTTTGAAATAATGAAGAAAGAGGCTGCCGAGTGGACAGAGCAGGAAGAGGATATCCTCACATATGCAATGTTCCCGAAGGTTGCACCGAACTTCTTCAAGGCACGCAGGGACAAGAAATACGGCGTTGATTCAAAGCATTCCGATGCCGCAGGCAAGGTACATCCCGTTTGATAACTTTCAGCCGATGGTGAAAACTGTCGGCTGTTTTTTGTTGCAAATCTGCCAAAAATGTGTTATACTTAAATGCAGTTGACAAGCAAAGGAGTTTTTCGCAAATGAATAAAAAAGAGATAAACGAGATCAAGAGAAATCTCGATAAGGACAGCGGATTTTTCACGATAAACCACGTCGTTACCGCCTGTGTCGATTCTGAAAAGAAGATAAAGTGCATGACAAATCAGATGAATAATCTCATCGCAGAGGACGAAAGCGAGCTTATCGTTGCGTATCTCAAAAAGATACTCTCAGGTTCGATAGGCAAAAATCTGCTGGAATATCATTTCCCGAACGATGCGTACTTAGAGGGCGGCGCACAGCTGTTTATGAACGAGGTGCTCAGAAGTCAGCTTACAAATGCCGACCTCGTGCAGAAATACATCGACCGCATTATTGAAAAGATGGAGTATGTTTCAACATATACCGTGTTCGTTGCCCACTGCACATATGCGGTCATCAGTAAGAACAAAAACCTTGAAAGCGATATCGAGAGCGACAGCAATTATAATTTCCTTATAACTGCTATCTGCCCTGTAAACCTGCGTATCGACGGGCTTATCTATGACGAGCAGACGAATTCTATCGCAAAGAAAGATACTGCAGACAGGATAGTCGATCCGCCGACAGACGGCTTTTTGTTCCCGCTTTTCTCCGACAGACAAAGCGATATCAACGGCGTGCTCTATTATACCAAGAACGCAAAAAAGCCTAACGCATCTATCGTTGAGGATCTGCTCGGCTGTGAGTATTCAATGAGCGGTGTCAGCGAAAAGGCGACATTCCACGCAATAATGAACAACGTCTGCGGCGATGAACTTGACCTTAAAGTCATCAATACTGTCAACAACAAGATCCAGGATATCATTGACCGAAACGCTCACGAGACCGATATCCCGACCGTAAACAGCAAGGATATCTCGGCTATCTTGTGGGAGTCGGGCATCAGCCAGCAGAAGCTCGAGCATCTGCCAAAGGTCTATGAAACAGCACTCGGCGAAAAGGAGCTTACCTGTGCGAACCTTGTCGATAAAAAGACGGTGCTCACCGTTCCCGGCGTGACCGTCAACATATCAAAGGACGGCATGGAAAAGGTGCGCACACAGACTGTCGGCGGCAGAAAGTGCCTTGTTATCGAGCTTGGCGATGAAAAGATGCAGGTCAACGGTCTTGAAACGACTCTTGAAGAGGCAAAAGCAGAGCAGACTGTATAAACTGCAAAAACATAATGGACTGCGATGCAGTCCCTTTTTTGATGCTATTTTATCTGGTCGAGAATAAACGGGTCTTTTATCTTGTCGTCCTGCGCAAACAGCAGTAACTCGCTGATTATCTGCGCAGTCTTTGGATCTTCATCGACAAACGGCAGGAACAGCTTGCCCTTGTGCTGTGAGTGAACAGGCAGAACGTTTATCATCGGTCCTCCCTGAATGTGAACGACACCGCTTCCAAGGTGGATAGAATAATCTGCACGCTTGCCGGTGATGAATGCGTGAGATTTTTCAAATCTGACGTTGTCAAGCTTGAACAGCGGCATGGTGAATTCGCAGATAGCACGGCGCATCTCGATAGTCGAGTGACTCGTTTCGGGGTCAACGCCGCCTGCGTGTGCAACGCTCACCGCAAGGTCAACGTCACGCATTTCCTCTGAGAATATGATATCGGGGATATCCTTGATGCAAAGATGTTTGCCGCTTTTGCGGTCAAAGAAATCGACCCATTCGAGTGTTGGTGACTCGATATCGGCAGGGGAGAACCAGTCTGCAAGCGCATAGATGCGAGCTATGATGTTCTCCTTGTAGTAGATCTTCTGCAAGCCGTCCTCTGTGTCCGCAACCCAGCGGCGTGTCTTGAGGCAGGATACTGTCTTTGCAGGCTGTACCTGATTGCCTGCGTAACGCATAGATGTGAACGCCTCTTTTTCTTCGTCTGTCTTGACGTAAAGCTCTCTGAACACCTGCTTGAACGGCTGAGTTATCTGTCTGTCAAACATCATTTTCTGATATTCGCTCCAAACACCTGCGCTGTAAAGGTCAAGCGGGTGTGCAACGATAAGCTCGCTTTCGGGTTTGAGCTTTGTTGATTTTCCGTCTGCCGAAACAAGCTTCATATTCTCGAACATTCCGAGCTTTTTGCCGCTTGCAAATACAAGTCTGCTTATGAGCGGTGAAACAACGGGGTTGTCTTTGAGTCCGTCAAGTTCGCCCGCAAGGAACACTGTTCTGTCCTCCATTGCTTGTTCGAGCATCTGACGTGTGCGGCGATACTGTTCTGTGAGCTGTTTCCTGACCTCGCCAAGTCTGATGTTGAGTTCGTCCTTTTTGTATTTCGCAGGCACTGATTTAAGCGCTTTTCCGCCCTTTTCGCAGATTATTTCCGCCTTGCCGTCCTCATCTACGTTGAGTCTGACGGTCACATCGCCCATAGTGTTTGGCTCTGTCAGCGGCTTTATGTCATCAAACAGCTTTGTCTCCATTCGCAGAGTAAGCCTTGTAACATCGCTGAAACCTGCGTTGAGTGCAAGGTTGCGCATCGCCATATCCGATGCCGCACTTTCGCTTGCACGGCGCTGTGCACCGAACTTTGTGCTTTCCTTTTTGAACTGTTTGAACAGCATATAGCGTGAGAAAATATCGTCCTCGCCATTGACTGGCAGCAGGGCATACGCCATAAGGCTGTCCTTGTTGCGCTTGTCCTTTATCTGTTTGAGCGCTTCGTCTTTGTCATATCGCCTGATTATTGCATCTGCGTACTTTCTTGCACGGGAATGCTTCGAGCCGTCGCTTATGTATTTTGCCACATCGTAGATCATATCAAAGTGCTTTTCACCGATTACGGCGAGAGACTCCTTGAACCAGTCGATGTCAAATGCACCGTCTGAAAGCTCTTCTGTCGGGATAGGCGTGAACTTTGCTATCATTGCTTTTCTGACATCGTCAAAATGCTCGTTCATATGCGCCATAAAGTAGAAGCAAGCCGAGCGGAAGCCTTCCCAGCCGAGATGCTCCCCGATAATGTCTATCCATTCGGGTGAGTACAGCGCAGCCTCAACAAGACGCTTTTCGGTTATATCGGTTTTAGCAAGCAGCTCACCAAGTTTTTTTGCATTGTCGTTCTCGCTTGGCACGCAGACGCCGAGCAGGTGGCTCAGACTGCGGCGCTTAGATATGTTGTATGTTGAGTATCCGCCCGAGCGTTCGAGCGTGTCCTTGCCGAGCGCAGCAAGTATCTGCACAAGGCGATGTGCGCCGTAAATGCGTCCGACCTGCATTATGCTGTCGGTG
>CAMYUO010000191.1 GCA_947302065.1 uncultured Clostridia bacterium
GCTCCAGCGAGCTTAACATTATTATCGGAGTAAGCGAGAGCGACTTTGAAAAGGCTATGCAGGCAATTTACAGCATTTTTGTTGACACACAGCTTGAAAACTGATCTGTTCAGCAAATTTCAAAATAACAAAAGGACAGCTTAAAACTGTCCTTTTTATTTTGGCATAAAAAAACTCCCGATCATCGGGAGCCTGAAAGCTGTTAACCGGATTTGAACCGGTGACCTCATCCTTACCAAGGATGTGCTCTACCAACTGAGCTATATCAGCACGCTGCACTATCTGCAACAGTTATATATTATACACTATCTTCAGGTTGTTGTCAAGGCTTTTTCGGATATTTTTTCGTGTCTGTGCGTTATTTTTTTGACACAAATAGTCCATTGACTTTTTTATGATTTAATGATATAATCAATTTTTAAGGAACGTAACGGGTGTTCCTTAACAAAAAATATATAGAATGGGGAATGACAATGAAACTAAGAAAGAAGCTTGCGAGCTTACTGACAAGCCTTGCGCTTGCATGTTCGCTGGCTGCGTGTCTGCCGGCACAGACAGTTCTGGCAGCAGACGCAGACGAATCGGTCTATCAATCGGGACAGGCAGCTGTCCGCACATCAGACGAGATCGTTTATGAATCAGCCTTTGGCAAGGTCGTTGCCGTCAGCAACGATGCAATGCCGCCGCAGTCAGACGTCAAAGAGGCGACAAAAAGAGTTGCAGCATCGGGACAGACAGACGCCGACTTTATCAGGATGTGCGGCTCAAAGAACAGCTACACATATCTCGGCACACTGTCCAACGGTGCAAATATCCAGAAATTCTACAATCAGATGTACGATGCATGTGTTGAGCTCTGGGATCAGAGCCGCAGTCTGTCGTCAAGCTCATTCATGATGTACAAGGACTGCTACATCGTCGACTACTTTAGTTATGGTTCGGCAGGCATCACCGAGCAGCAGGCTTTCGAGGCATATGTTGCACTGAAAACTGACAATCCGCTTTTCTATTTTATTGACACCACGGTATCTTACAACACATCTTTGAAATGTCTGATGCCGCTTGTTTCGCCTGAGTATTTCACCGAAAGCTCAAGAGCAAGCGCACAGAGCGCTATCAAATCTTACCTGAAAACTATCGCAGGAAAGGTAAGCTGGAAATATACAAACTACTACAAGGCACTTGTAATAAATAACTATATCGTAAACAATTGCTCATATGCGTTTGACAGAAACGGCGATCCTGAACTCGCACATTATGCGCACTGCGTAATGGGACCTATCAATAAGAAACTTGGCGTTTGCGAAGCTTATGCAAGGCTCTATCAATTGTGCCTGAACTATGTAGGCGTTGAATGTCACTATGTTTCGGGCAAGGGCGGAAGCGAGGCACACGGCTGGAACATTGTAAGGCTTGATGACGGCAAGTATTACAACTACGATGTCACATGGAACGATACCAACGGATATAACCGCTATATCGCAAAGGGCACTGCATTTTTCTACAAGAACCATACGCCCTCTACTCCGTCGGGAAAGCATCTCGAGTGGCAGGCTAAGCTGCCGGCTGTCAGCGTGACTGACTACAACGGCACAAAGGCAACTTACAAGACGATGACAAGCAGCTTTACTCAGACACTGAGCAATGTTAAGGCTATCAATACTACATACACCACTGCTACTGTAAGATGGGATATCCCATCGACCGCAGACGGCGTTTATGTATATCTTTACAACGAGTCGACCAAGAAGTATAATCTGGTCGCTAAGAAAACTCACTATGATAACGAGTACCGTTTCACCGAACTGACACCTGGCAGCACATACAGAGTCCTGCTCAGAACATTTTACGTTTACAACGGCAGCGTGCTGACCTCGACAAACGGTAATCCTATCACGTTCAAATCCCGTGAACTGCCAAGCACTGCTGCTAAGATCACACGATACTCAGGCAGCAACCGCTACGGCACAGCTGTTGAGATCTCAAAGGCTTCTGCTGAAAAATCAGATTATGTAGTTATCGCATCGGGTGCAATCTATGCTGATGCACTCGCAGGCGTACCACTTGCAAACGCTTACAAAGCACCTATCCTGCTGACAGCGAAGGATTCTGTCGATGCCGGCACGATGGCACAGATCAAAAGCCTCGGTGCGACCAAGGCAATTATTCTCGGCGGCACCGGCGTTGTTTCCGATAAAGTCAAAAATCAGCTTGAAGCACAGAAGCTCACTGTTGAGCGAATCGCTGGAACGAACCGTTTTGAGACATCAGTAAAGATCGCTCAGAGACTTCTCAATATCACAGAAACAACTCCTGATATGATATTCTTTGTTTACTACAACAACTTTGCAGATGCTCTTTCGATCGGCAGCGTTGCAGGCAACTTATCCTCACCTATCCTTTACATCAACGGCGACGGAAATCTCGACGCAAGCACTAAGGGTTATCTCGATTCGTTCATATCAACGATCGCTAATGGTTATATCATAGGCGGACCCGGACTGATCAAGAGTAAAGCAGATCAGAACATCCAAGGCTATTTCACAAAGTCGGGAAGGATCTACGGCAATAACAGATACGAAACAAACATGAAGATCAATACTGCGTTTGACAAGATCGAGAACTACGCACCTTATATCGCAACAGGTCTCAACTTCCCTGATGCACTTGCAGGCGGCGTTCTCGCAGCACAGAAAGGTCAGCCCATCTACCTCGTCGGAAAAACACTTACCAATCTGCAGGCAATGACTTTGAAAAATCACAGCACAAAGAACATCTACATTTTCGGCGGCAGCGGTGCGGTTTCAAACGAGCTTGCATATGAAGCGGCTGCATCCTGCGCAGCATAAACAGAACATAAAGATAAGAGGGAAACTCACTTTCGAGCTTCCCTCTTTTTGTTTTGATCTATGCTGCCTTGGCGGAATATGCACCCGTTTTTGCAAGACGTTTTATCAGTTCCTCGCTGATGACATAGGCTGCGATGACAGAGCCGATGTCTTTGAGCAGAAACGGAAAGCTGACTGTCCAGAACGACTCAGCGAGCGATATCTTTGCAACGACTGCATACTGCACGATGCCGCAGCAGTGATCGACTGCAAGACCTGCGATGCCGAGCGTTACGGCAAGCGCCTTGCCTGTGAGCTTTCTTGACGAAAACAGCTGTGAGCCGAGACCGCAAAGCAGTGCAAATAGTATGAATCCGAAAATAAATCCGCCGGTGTAGCTTATAAGCACGCTTGCGCCGCCTTTCCAGTTCGCAAAGACGGGCACGCCGACCGCACCGAGCAGCACGTAGACTATCATTGCGGCTGTGCCCTTTACAGCGCCGAGAAAATAGCCTGCGAGTGCAACAGCGAACGTCTGCAGCGTTATCGGGATATTGGTCGGCAGCGGTATCGCTATCTGCGAAAGCACTGCGGTTATCGCCGCAAAAAGTCCGATAAATATGATGTTTTTGGTTGTTTTGATACTGTTCTTTTTCATTTTCCTCATTTCCTTCCGTGACATAGTATACCACAACGAAAGCAGATTGTCAACCATAAATTTTAATTTTGGTATACAATCATGCAAAAAAATCAGAGCCGCCGCAGATGCGACAGCTCTGTATTGTGTTTTTAAGTCTCGATAAGACGTCTGATGCAATAGATCTCAGATCTGTTGTATGCGACGTTAGAATAGATGATGCCGACCTCGGGACACGATGCGTGGATTATCCTGCCGTCACCGACATAGACAGCAACATGATAGATATTATACGCTGTTCCGTAGAACACAAGGTCGCCCGGCTTCATCTGGTCATATGACACTGCTCTGCCGTAGGTCGCCTGTGTCTGAGCGTAGTGATACAGGTTGATGTCAACGCCCTGCTGACCGTAAGCAAGCTTTGTCAGACCCGAGCAGTCTGTTCTTCTGAACTGCTCTGCGCCGAATACATAAGCACCGCCCACACTTGCACGGCAATATGCAAGCACTTTGTCTATCTTCTGCTGATTTGTCAGCGTAACGCCTGATGATGTTGTCGGCGGCGGGTTGTATGTCTGCGTCGACTTTGTGGTCGTGTAAGCGTAACCGCCCTGATATGTAGTTGTCAGTGCCGGACGGTAAGGTGTGGTCGTTGTGGTGGTCGTAGTTGTTGTAGTAGTCGTTGTCGTGGTAGTCTCGGCAAGGCTGCTGACCTCTGAATGCTTGCGTTCAAGCTGCTCGGACTGTGCCACGAGCGTCTGCTTGTGCTCTTCGAGCTCGCCTATCTTCTTGCCCGACTTTGTTTTCATAGCGGCAAGCTTAGACTTCTGCTCGTCAAGCTGCTTGAGCTTGTTGTTGTATGCTTCGGCAGATTCTTTCAGTTCCTCAATCAGGCTCTTGCACTTAGCTTCAAGCTGTTCAAGCTCCTTTTTCTGTGCAACGAGCTCATCGAGCTGGTTGTTGTCGTGGTCTGCGACCCTCTTCATCAGCTCAACTCTCATCAGAACGTCATAGAAATCGGACGATTCAGAAAGTACGTTCATATACGAATCAGAGCCGCCTGCGATATACATTGCTCTTATGCGCTGCATAAAATCGGAGTTCTGACTCTTTATCTCAGCAGATTTCTTGTCGATAGCGTCCTGAGTTTCGCATCTTTGCTGGTCTGCATCGGCTATCTGCTTTTCAAGCTTTTCGATCTCAGCCTGCGACTGCTCTATCTGCTTGCGCACGGAAGCGTAATCGGTATTGAT
>CAMYUO010000192.1 GCA_947302065.1 uncultured Clostridia bacterium
CCTCGACACCGAAATCACTTACCTTTGCGGAAACGATATCCCCTTTTTCGATATTCTGATAATCAGCCTTTGAGCACTTGATGACGCCGTGGTTTTCAAGTATCTCGTCCTTATAGCCTGTGATAAGCAGCTTGCCCTTGTCGATAAAGGTCACGCTGTCGGCTATCTTTTCAAGGTCGCTGGTTATATGAGATGACATCAGGATAGAATGTTCCTCGTCCTGCAAAAACTCAAGGAAAATATCGAGTATCTCATTGCGGACAACCGGATCAAGACCTGTGGTTGCCTCGTCCATAATAAGCAGCTTTGCGTTGTGCGAAAGCGCTGCGGCGATCTGCAGTTTCATTTTCATTCCCTTTGAAAACTGTCCGAATTTCTTTTTGACAGGCAGCTGAAAGCGTTCGAGATACCTGAAAAAAGTCTCGCTGCTCCACTGCTTGAAGATATGGCGCAGCATCTTATCAAGTGCCTTTGCGTTAAGCTGCTCGTGAAATGGCAGTTCGTCAAAGACAGCTGCGATATCCTGCTTTATCTGCACATCGGCTGTGCGGGTGTCCTGCCCAAAAACTCTTATCTCGCCGCTGTCGGCTTTGATGATATTGAGTATAGTGTTTATCGTGGTGGACTTGCCTGCGCCGTTTTGCCCGATAAAGCCCATGATACTGCCCTTGGGGACATTAAAGCTGATGTTGTCAAGTGTAAAGCCGTCATAGTGTTTTGTCAGATCTTTTATTTCTATTGCGTTCTCGTAATCAGACATAAACAGTCATCACCTTTCTTTTGTTCTGCGGTCAATCGCCGTTATAAATAAGGTCGAGCATATCATGCAGTTCCTGTGCAGACGCACCTGCCTTGTGTGCCTTGTCGCAAGCCTGCGCAAGAAGCTCCTCTGCCTGACGCAGATATTCCTCCCGCAAAAGCTCGGTGTTCTGCGCTTTGACAAAGCTGCCCTTGCCTGTAAACGACTCGATGAAGCCGTCCCTTTCAAGCTCCTCATAGGCACGCTTGGTGGTTATTACACTTATTCGGATAGACTGAGCCAGCGCTCGCATCGACGGAAGAGCGTCCCCTTCCTTGAGCTCGCCGTTCATGATCTGCTCTTTGATCTGGGAGACTATCTGTTCATAGATAGGGACTCCCGATGAATTTGAGATTATTATGTTCATGTGATCACCAACATTGTATATACTTGATATATACATTATATATTTTATATATACAATTGTCAAGAGGTATATACACAAAAAGTTGCACAATCAACGATTTAGTTTTTATAGCAATACGCACAAAATGATCTTCAATTCTACATAACGGATGTTTACACAAACGACACAATGTCAAAACTGTGTGAAAATTTTTCCCCGTGATTTTCACAAAACTTTAAACTTCCTTTTAAGTTAGCGGGTTATCATAAGTACAACGAAACACGAAAGGACGTTACCACTATGAATGCTTTTTACAATAATGACAACTTCAATTACTCACAGGATAATACAAATAACCTTTATCAGCCCGCTCCGATGAAGCCCTCAAAAAAGAAAAGCGGCAGCGGAAAGATCGTTGCGATGGCACTTTGCTTTTCACTGTTAGGCGGTGCACTTGGAACCGGCGGAACATATCTTGCTCTTCACAATTCAAACAGCAGCTCATCGGCAGTAACGACCGAGACCAAGGCACAGACCGAAAAAGAGCCTGTTATGGCAACAGCAAAAGAGGATAACACCACCGCCGAGTCAAAGATAGAGAACTACAATCAGGCAGCAAGTGAAAAGACAAAGCTGACTGCTGCTGAGGTATACAAGAAAAACGTTAACTCGACTGTCGGCATCACGACATCTATCACCACAAACTATCTCGGATACAAGACTGCATCAGCTGCATCAGGTTCGGGATTCATAATCTCAAAAGACGGTTACATAGTAACAAATCATCACGTTATCGAAGATGCGAACAAGATAACCGTTACTCTTTATGACGGCAAGGCATATGAAGCTGAGCTTATCGGCAGCGATGCAAGCAGCGACATTGCTGTTCTGAAGATAGATGCTAACGATCTTAAACCTGTAACTATCGGCTCTTCAACATCTCTGGTTGTCGGAGAAGAAGTTACAGCTATCGGAAATCCTCTCGGTGAGCTTACATTCTCACTGACCAAGGGCGTAGTAAGCGCACTTGACAGAACTGTCACCATTGAAAACAAGGTAATGACACTTATCCAGACAGACACAGCTATCAACTCGGGCAACTCGGGCGGCGCGCTGTTCAACATGTACGGCGAAGTAGTCGGCGTTACAAATGCAAGATGCACGACAACCGGCTCGGGATACTCTGTTGACAACATCGGTTTTGCAATCCCTATCGACAGCGTAAAATCACTTATAAACAATCTTGTTGACAACGGCTACGCTGCAAAGTCATACATTGGCATCGGTGCTGTGGACGCATCTCTGGATGACTCTCAGGACGAGGTAACAGAGGGTGCGCTCATCAAGAAGGTCACCGAGGACTCTCCTGCTGAGCAGGCAGGACTCAAGGTCGATGACATCGTTACCGAGGTCAATGGCAAGAAGGTCAAGACGGCAGGCGAACTCACATCTTATGTTAAGTCATCGGCAGCCGGCGATGTGCTGAACCTCAAAGTTTACAGAGACGGCAGCTATACAGAGATCAAGGTAACAGTCATCGAGAAAAAGGTAGACGAGACTGAGGACGAAAACAACGACCAGAAGCAGAGCTACAAACAGTACGATGACAAGCAGAACAGAGGCGGCTCGACCTATCCGTTCGATGATGAAGATCTTGAGGATTACGGTGACTTCCCGTTCAACAGATAATAAACATATATACCAATACGCTTGATACACCACACCAATATTAAGAGATCCCCTATATATGCAGTGCCCCGAAGCAAAGAAAGATCTGCTTCGGGGCACTGTATTATTCAGCATTTATTAAGTCACATACAAACAAATCGACCGCCGTGGGAAATTCCTGCGGCGGTTTTTGTGCTATCTGCTACGATACTCATACTGGCGGCTGATGCGCTTTTCGGGGTCTTTATCAAACAAATACAGCACGAATACGAAAATCCATTCAAGCGGTTTCATTACAAAATATACAATGTCTGCTCTGAGAGGTGTCGTTATGTGCTTTGAAAGAGGATAGCCATATTTATCATAGTTCGTGCGTACGACCTTATGAAAGCGAGAAAGCTTATCGTGTATCAGTTCTTCAAACGCATTGGCTACACAAAGTTGGCGATTTACGATGATAGTTTCGCCAAGTCTGGTGCCATACCGAAGCGGCTTTACGACTTTTCTGTGACCGCCTGCTGCAACGGTGCAGAGGTAGTGACCGTCATAATGCATCGGAAAAAAAAGAAACAAAGCAACAAATACAACGATGGAATAGTGAGAAAACTTTGTCATAAGAGCATATATACGACGATATTTGACGTTCTCACTCTTGTCCATACCTTTGTTCTTTGCAACAGCAAGCATTTCACGGATATGCTTTCGCAGGGTCGTTGCAGAAATGAGCAGCAGATTTGCATGATAAACATAGAAAAGAAAAAAGAATTTGTTAAACATATAATGATTGGATATCTGAACAGCGTGTGTGATATGCAGTATGTTTATCATTATCACTGCAGCAACGCAAAACACCGAAACAAGCGGTGGGAGCTTTTCCGCAGAGCTGAAAAGCAGCGTGAAATATCCTACAAGCCCGACAATAGCAAGTATCACAAGCGTCGGCATATAGTCTGTCGAAATAGTATAATGAGTTTGATCGTCATATATCTGTTCATACCAGTCACCTGCGGGATTAAACCCAAACCCATAAAGCAAAAGATATAGGAGTCCACCAACAAAGACCGTTAGTGTGGAAGATGCCTTATAAAAACTCGGAGATACCTGTTTTGAGGTGAATGAAATTATGTTAAAGACCGATAGAACTAACGGCGCACCAAAGGCTATTATCATTACAATTATCATTTTACCAATCCTCTCGTAGCATTTTACATATTATAGCATAGCGCAATCAGAATTGCAACTATATGCTTCCATAATATATACGACTGAGCACGCCAAAACTGTGCAAAAGTCAAATCAAAAAAACAAACAATCTGCGTTTTGCACAATGAAGACAAGGTTTTGTTGGGCATAATGCTCGAACTGCGCTTTGTTGCGGCTTGAAACAAATCTGTACAAAAATATGGACATATATAATGTGGATACGTAAAAACAAACATATTTGAGTATAAGTTTACGCCACGTTCTATTCCAAAATGCTGCCGAGCGAAATCGTTTGCGTTACTGAATGTTCACGATTTTCATCAACATCGTACACAATTGATGTTGACATATTTAACGAAACGTGCTATGATGTTGAAAATTTGATTTGCAGCCTGACCGTTATTTTTTTATAAAGGTGTTTAGAAAATGTCGTCTCACCCATCCGGTAAACATTCCGTCTGCTTAATTCAATGGGTCTTAAAGCACTCGGATAGTATAAAAAATGTAGGAGGAGTTAAAAATGAGGTTAAAACGCATTGGCAAAAGCCTGCTGATCCATGCAACAGCTGCGGCACTGGGGCTGAGTATAATGGTTGGTGCTTTCGGGTCGTTCAGCGCAGGCGAAAACGGTCTGTCGGGAAACATAACGGCTTCAGCGGCAGAGGCACCGACAAGTGGTTCGGGTTCTTTCAAATCGGGAG
>CAMYUO010000193.1 GCA_947302065.1 uncultured Clostridia bacterium
TTCATAACGTAAGGCGGTGAGCGTATGTTTGGTTTAATAAAAACAAATCTGCGTTTTACGACGCTTAATAAGTTCACGGTCATTATTGGACTGATTCTGTTCGGGCAGTCTTTCCTTATGGCTGACCCCGGCAGATACGATTCCACTCTTGTGGGCGATTACAAATATATGCTGGTCGCTGTCTGCGCAGCTGTGCTCGTCAAAAGCGAAAGAGACAAGCACTCGGGCTTTTACCGCAATATGATCGCATCGGGATATCTGCGCAGGCAGGTGTTCACAGCGCATCTTATTTCCTGTGCGCTTTACGGCGGCCTGCTGTTTCTGTGCACTGCGATACCGCTTACAGCAGAAATGAGCGCTCCGTTCGGTTTTGTGACACACGCAATGGTGTTTATGTTCTGTTCGATGATAGTCGGCTGTGTGTCGATGCTTATGAACAATATCTATGGCATCGTGCTCGTGATCTTTACAATAGGTATCGTGTATGTGAGTGTTGACAGCCTGGTACTTGACCCGCTTTACCGTATAAAGTATAAGTACGTCTATGTTGAGGAGCCGGTGGAGACATACATTGAAAACGGTCATATCAAACTGGTGGATAACCGCCTTTACGTCGACGGCGTCCACAGAGGATTCTGCAAGGTGCTGGCGTATATGAATCCGATTTCGCAGATGAACTATTCCCAGAGGGCAGTAAAGGATCGCAGAGGCTTTGATTTTGACTATTACGATGACAGCATGAACGAAGACTATATGCTGATCGGTGAATTGTTCTTCCCGCTTACATCACTGGGAATGATGGCGGCTCTGACTTCCGGCGGCTATATATTTTACAGAAAGAAAGACCTTTTCTGAACGAGGTGATAATGTGCTGGTGCTGATGCTGAAAACTTTGCGGTATCATACATTCAATAAGTTCTTTTTCATAGCCGCTGTAATGCTGTTTTTCTGTGGCTCTCGTGATGCACAATACAAATCAGGTTCCTCTTCTGTAACGGTGCTTGCCTATGGCATACTGTTCGTTATCAGCACGGTATTTCTCAATATCAATAACGAGAACCGAAGCGGAGGCTATCGCAATGCGCTGACAGCAGGCTTCACAAAGCGTCAGGTGTTTTTTGCGCATATCATTTCGTCGGCGGTATGCGGCGCAGCATTGTTTCTTTTCATCGCTTTTCCGATATACACAAGCCTCAGATCATCAAAAACCTTAATGGCTATCCTGATGATATACATTTTGTCGGCTGTTGTCACCGCCTGCATACACCTTAATATCACAAACGTGACAGCAGCGTTCGCAGTTGTCGCAATTGTTGTTGTGCTTTGCATTGTCGTAACAAAGCCTGCGCAGGATATGCTTGGCGAGGACAGATACTACTACGATGTCGTTTTCGATGAGTTAAAAGTTGAAACCGAAGGAATAGATGCGGCACACGTTGAGACCGTAACGCCGAATCCCGATTACCCGACTGGCGTAAAAAGAGCTGTGCTCAAGACATTTGCCTACGCCGATCCGTATTCTCAGCTCGTCTATTCACGAATGGTGCTGTCAGAGCAAGGCTATATTAATATGCTGACTGACCCTGATGATATAAATCGTATAGTCTATTACGAATACTGGTGCTTCCCACTGATAACGACAGGCGTTATATCAGCCGTTTCGATACTCGGCTATGTGTTTTACAGAAAGAAAGATCTAAAATGAATTTGTGAGGTGATCCGATTGGCTTGGGTGGTCTGTGCAGTGCTTGCAGTTGTCTGCGTACTGCTTGCGGTCAAAATATGCTTTATGCGCAAAAGCTGCGATGAGATCATCGAGAAGCTTGACCTTATCATGTCCGATGACACCAACGCCAAGATCACTGTAGTATCGGGCGACAAGCAGATGCAGCGGCTGGCTGCCGAGCTCAACAGGCGTCTGCGCAAGATACGCAAGGATCAGCTCAGATACATCAGCGGCGACAGGGAACTCAAAGATGCGATAACCAACATCTCGCACGACCTGCGCACACCGCTTACGGCGATAATGGGATATCTCCAGCTGATGAAAGAGATCCCCAAGAGCGAAAAGCTGGAGCAGTATCTTGAGATAATCAAGGGCAGGGCAGAGGCGATGAAACAGCTCACAGATGAGCTTTTCAGATACTCCGTCGTGCTCAGCGAGCAGGACTCTCAGCCCGAACAGACAGACGTCAACAAGGTGCTCGAGGACAGCGTGATGAGCTATTACGGTGCGATGAGCGAAAAGGGCATCACGCCGACGGTGGACATCTGTGAGGAAAAGATAACACGCTTTGTCGACCCGACAGCGCTTGCGAGAGTGTTTGCGAACCTGATGAACAATGCGATAAAATACAGCGGCGGCGACCTTGCGATAACGCTTGCTCAGCCGTGCGTGATAACCTTTTCCAACAAGGCACAGGAATTATCGAGCACTCAGGTCGAACGCCTTTTTGACAGGTTCTATACCGTTGAGGCGGCGCACAAGAGCACAGGTCTCGGTCTTTCTATCGCACGCACGCTCGTCGAGCAGATGGGCGGAACGATAACCGCATCGCTTGAACAGGACATACTGACAATAACTATCACACTATGATGAAAGCTCCGCAAACCGGCGGAGCTTTTGCTCTGCCCGTTGACTTATCGGCTGCGGCGTGATAGAATATAACAAGAATCATTGCTAATGGGAGACAATCAACTATGCCCGATATCATTGAGATAACAGACCTTTCGCTGCCCGAGCTTGCGCCATTCGTGAGCACCAACGAAGTGCAGCTGAAAAGATTTTTTGAGCCCGAAAAGCCGGGGATATTCATTGCGGAAAGCCCGAAAGTCATCAGACGCGCGCTCGAGACTGGCTATCAGCCGATAAGCTTTCTGTGCGAGAAAAAATACATCACAGGGCAGGCGCAGGACATCCTCGATGCCTGCAAGGGCGTGCCCGTTTACACCGCAGACAGCGACCTGCTGACGCAGCTGACAGGCTATAAGCTGACGCAGGGTGCGCTGTGCGCAATGCGCCGCAGGGAACTGCCGAGTGCAGAGAGTCTGCTTGAAAATGCAGGCAGGGTAGCTGTGCTCGAGGACATAATGAACCAGACCAACATCGGTGCGATATTCCGCAACGCCGCCGCACTCGGCATTGATGCCGTGCTGCTCACACCTGCATCGAGCGACCCGCTTTACCGCCGCAGCATAAGGGTGAGCATGGGCAACGTTTTCAACGTTCCGTGGACGTATATGACCCGGACTCCGCCAGATTATGTGCAGATGCTCAGGGATAACGGCTTTGTCACGGCGGCAATGGCTCTGCGCCACGACACGCTCAGCGTTGACGACCCCGTGCTTTCGGCACAGCCAAAGCTGGCGGTCATTCTCGGCACAGAGGGCGAGGGACTTAAAGCCGAGACTATCGCAGCGTGCGACCACACGGTCAAGATACCGATGCAAAACGGTGTCGATTCGCTAAATGTTGCCTCTGCAAGCGGCATAGTTTTCTGGGAACTTCGTAAAAGATAATATGATATTTCCAAGCGGTCATTAACAAATTGTGACCGCTTTTTTGCACTATTTTTTTGTTTTATGTTACAATTCTATTGACAATTTGCACAAAATGTGTTATCCTAAAGTGGGTAAATATTGTTTTTATGGCACCACCATGGAGGAAATAAATGAGTGACGCAAGAAAGCGATATGCGGTTTTGGTCGGACAAGCCGACGAAAGCTATCAGGAAAGATTTATGAGAGGATTCCTGCGCAGAGCATTCGACAATAATGCCGATGTCTGCGTGTTCTCGATGTATGTCAAATACCAGGATACTGCCGTGCGTGAACAGGGTGATTCAAACATCTATTCGCTGATGCAGCCCGAGGCGTTTGACGGCATCGTTATGCTCAAAGACACCATACAGACGGCGAATGTGCCTGCAAAGCTCGAAAAATGGCTCAAAGAGTCGTTCAAAGGGCCCGTTCTCGTTGTCGAAAAGGAGAGCGAGTTGTTCCCGTATGTCATAACGAGCAGCTATCAGGCAATGTATAACATCGTCGAGCATATGATAGAAAAGCACGGTTATACCGATATAGCGTTCCTGTCGGGAAAAAGATGGCATGAGCACTCGCAGGAAAGACTTCAGGCTTATAGGGATTGCATGAACAAGCACGGTCTTACCGTCAGCGAGGACAGGATAGTTTACGGAGATTTCTGGTATACGAGCGGTGAGAACTGCGCCGACCAGCTTACAAGCAATGGCAGAAAGCTGCCGCAGGCTGTGGTCTGTGCAAACGACCAGATGGCTATCGGTCTTTGCAAGGCGTTCACCGAGCGTGGAGTAAGGATACCCGATGACGTTGCAGTTGCGAGCTATGACTCGACTGTGGAGGGTCAGACCAGTCCTAAACCGCTGACCTCAACGGTCATTCCTGCGGAGGATATGGGCGTTTATGCAGAGGACTTCCTGCGCTCGTCGCTCGAGGGCAGAGAACCCGGCTCGTTCAAGGAGATACCTAAGCTGATTATCGGCGAAAGCTGCGGCTGCACCGAGGAAGAGTCAAACATGCCGAAATTCACGGGCAGGCGTGACAGCTGGGGAACGCAGATATCCGAGGAGGGTTATTTCTCGATATTCAACAAGATGCCCGAAACGCTGCTGATGCAGAACTCGCTCGAGGACTTTATCGGCACGCTGTATTCATACTGCTATCAGATACTCGG
>CAMYUO010000194.1 GCA_947302065.1 uncultured Clostridia bacterium
CCCATAGGGCTGAAATTGACTAAAAGTTTAAGAGAGTCTGGAGAACAGCACTCCCAAGAGAATCTCCCAAGCCGAAGACATCACAGCAGCTTTTCAAAACATAAATATGAATATTGCGCACCGGCGTGCCGCCGCTGCGGCACAAAAAAGACCCCACGGATAAACCGTGGGGTCTGCTCTCTCTTTTGCATCTTTCTTTTAACAGTTAACCGAAACGTTCCGTTTTCTCGGTAAACGGACTTATCGGATACTGACAGTATAGCACCGACTATATTTAATGTCAATGATTTATGCTTCTGAACATTTCAAAATTGTAAACTTGTTCAAAAACGCCGTTCAGAAAACGTTCAAACTTTGTGTAATTCGTGCAAGTTATTGGGAAGATTCGGCTTTTTTCGACTGCCGTGCTTCCTTGGCTTCTTTGAGCTTTTTTCGCCGTTCGAGACGGTCGTTGACTATCTCGCTGGCTGCGCTGTAAACTATTGCACACACAGGCACTGCGAGAAACATTCCGAGCACGCCGAACAGTCTGCCGCCGACGGTAACCGAGAACAGCACCCACAAGGGCGGAAGTCCGACGGAGTTGCCGACGATCCTCGGGTAGATGAAGTTTGCATCAAGCTGCATCATCACGAGTACGAAAATGCAGAACCAGAATGCCTGCGTAACGCTGGTGACACTGATGAGCAAAAAGCCGATTATCATACCGATAGTTGCACCAATGAGCGGTATGAGTGCGGAAACGGCGAGTACGATGCCGATGAGCACGGGGTCGGGGAATCCGAATGCGAGGCAGCCGAGCATACAGCATGAGCCGAACAGCGCCGCATCTGTACACTGACCTGTGAGGAACCTGCCGAATGTATCGACAGATTTCTGACCGATCCTGCCTGCTTTGAGAGTAGCTCTCTCGGGCAGGAAGGCGGACAGGACTTTGGTTGCCTGGCGTTTGAGTGTCTCTTTCTGCGCAAGGATATAGATGGAGAAGAAAATTCCGAGCACGAAGTCGATTATCGAGGAGAAAATTGCCTGAGCGAAGGACATTGTAGAATCCATTGACTGAATGGCGGAAACGCCGTTTTTCAGCCAGTTTGTCAGGTTCTCGGACAGGTTGTCGGCGGTGATGTCAAAGCTCTTGAAGATGGAGCTGAGAGCTTTGTTGCCGGCGATCTTCTCGCTGATATGGTCAACGATCTGCGGGATATTCTCAGACAGCGAGCTGATCGTTTTTGCAAGCGACGGTATGATGAGTGCGACGAGCAGCACGACGATGCCGATCGTTATGAGCAGTGTCAGCACGATAGAGCAGGGACGCTTTATTTTTTCGATGACCTTTGCTTTTTTGGGGTCTTTCGGTGTGCGGAAGACGTATTTTTCGATCGCTGACATCGGCACGTTGAGGATAAATGCGATTATGCAGCCGAGTATCACGGGGAAGAGGATATCCTTGATGTATCCAAGGACATCGAACAGCACCCTGTAATTTGTCAGCAGCACGAAAAGCACTATGCCGAATGCGATGAGCAATGCATTTTCTTTGAATCGTTTAGTGAATCTCATATTTATACGCTTTCTTTATGAATAGTATTAAATAGAGTGCGTAAGACCCTTGTGGGTCAGGGAATATCAGTTAAGTTCGATGTCCATGATAGGCTCGGAGACGTCTGCGCCTGCAGGCACCATTGGCAGAACGTTGATGTCCTTATTGATAACTACATCTACGAGGCACGGCTTGCCGCAGGTGAGCGCCTTTTTCAAGCCTGCTGCAATCTCGCTCTTTTTGGTGATGCGTATGCCCTCGATGCCGAATGCCTCAGCGAGCTTCATAAAATCGGTGTGGCGCTGGATATCTGTCTGTGAGAATCTTTTGCCGTAGAACAGTCTCTGCCACTGTCTTACCATTCCGAGTACGTCGTTTTCAAAGACAAGCTCGATAACGGGGATATTATGCTTTGCGAGGGACGAAAGCTCGTTGCAGTTCATAAAGAAGCTGCCGTCGCCTGCGATATTGACAACAGTTCTGTCGGGGTTGCCGACCTTGCTGCCTATTGCTGCGCCGAGACCGTAGCCCATTGTGCCGAGTCCGCCCGAAGATGCAAAGCTTCTCTCGCACTTGAAATTATAGAACTGTGCAGCCCACATCTGATGCTGACCGACCTCGGTGGTGATGATAGCCTGACCCTTGGTGAGCTTGTCGAGCTGCTCGATAACGTCCTGCGGCAGCACTTCGTCCTCGCTCTCGATAGGGGACATACACAGCGCATATTCTTTCTTCCACTTTGCGACCTGCTGCATCCACTTGGTATGCGACTGCTGCTCGAGCATCGAGGTCATCTTGCCGATGATATACTCGAGGTCGCCTGTAACGTGGTGATAAACGTCGATGTTCTTGCCTATCTCGGCAGGGTCTATCTCGATGTGGATTATCTTTTTGCCGTTTGCAAATGTGTTCGGGTTGCACAGCACTCTGTCTGAGAAACGTGAGCCGAGAACTATCATCAGGTCACACTCGCTGAGCGTCAGCGCAGCGGTCTTTGTGCCGTGCATGCCGAGCATGCCGATATACTCGGGCTTTGAGTTGTCAAATGCGCACTGACCCATAAGAGACAGGGAAACAGGTGCGTTGACTTTCTTTACGAACTCAGCCATCTCATCGGCTGCGTTGCAGGAAACGACTCCGCCGCCTGCGTAGATGAAAGGCTTTTTGCTTTCTTTGATAAGCTCGACAGCCTTTGCTATCTCCTCACCGACAGTATCGGGATTATGGTTGACTATCTTTTTCGGCTTTTTCTTCTTGAACTCGATCATTGCAGCGGAGATATCCTTCGGCACGTCGATGAGCACAGGTCCTTTACGTCCCTCGTTTGCGATGTAGAAAGCCTCTCTGATTATCTCGGGGAGCTTATCGGGGTCTTTGACGATGTAGTTGTGCTTGGTCACAGGCATGGTGATGCCGCAGATGTCAACCTCCTGGAAAGAGTCGAGTCCCAGCAGGCTCCTGGGGACATTTCCGGTGATGGCGATGAGCGGGATAGAGTCCATATATGCGGTTGCGATACCTGTAACGAGGTTTGTCGCACCCGGACCCGATGTTGCGAAAACAACGCCTGTGCGGCCTGTCGTTCTTGAATAGCCGTCAGCGGCGTGGCAGGCAGCCTGCTCGTGCGCTGTGATGATGTGCTTTATCTTTGAAGAATACTTATAAAGTGCATCGTAAATGTTCAGCACTGCTCCGCCGGGATAGCCAAATACCGTATCTACGCCCTGTTCGAGCAGACATTCCATTATTACATCTGAACCGTTGAGTTTCATTTTAAACGCTCCTTATTGTATGTTGTTTTCAAAAAAATACTATACTAAATAATTATACTACACAGCTCTATGATTGTCAAGCACGAAAAAGGGCATTTCGGCGCTCTGCGCTCTTGACAATAAGCGATAATTGCTGTATACTCTATTATGTATGTAAATCTACATTACGGGCACGATATTTCGCCCGACGGAAAGAAAGAGAAACAAAAATGAGTATGATAAAGCGCAGTTTGATATTGCTTGCGGCAGTTGTATGTCTGCTGTCCGCAGGCTGCTCAAATAAAAACAGTTCATCACAGAGTGATGAGTCATCGCAGACAGAGTCCTCGCAGGCTGAGAACAGCTCAAGCAGCGAGAGCGATTCGTCTGACAGCAGCGAGCCTGCACCTGTCAAGCAGGGCGAAAAGATAAAGGCAGCTGCAAAGTTCTTTGAGAACAGCAGCTATGAGTTCTCCGAAAAGGTCAGCGGACAGGGCGCAGATGCGACCGTCACGATGATAAAAAACGAGGGACTCGTATGCCAGACGACCGATTACGGCTTCGGCAAGTCGGTCATCTACTGCAAGGGTGCGGATACATACCGCTTTGACGACGTGACAAAGGCTCTGGAAAAGAAAGTCGGCACTATCACGACAGACCCGACGGGAAACATCATCACCGAGGTCGTCAGGAAAGAGCTTCCGCCGACAAAGACACATATGAATTTCAAGGACCTTGAAAAGTACGATTGTGAGGAATACACCTACACAGGCGGAACATATATTACAGTGATGGACTTTTATTTCGACATGACAACGGGTATACTCGCAAAGTATACCCTGACTTACAGTGTCGAAGGCAAGGACGACGAGGTGCAGACCCGTCAGGTGCTGAGAATGAGGACGGGCGAGACTATCGAGGATCCTTACACCGAGTATGATATCAGAAAGGACTATACCGATTTTACTGCACTGACCGACGAAGAGCGTGAAAAGTTCTGCAAGGAGCTTATGAAAAAATACGGCGTCAAGGACGAGGAGCTTTTTGCGGCAGGTCTGAGCACATATGATTTCAAGACCATAAAATATGACGATCTTTCCGCATTTTTCATCGGCTATGTTGCCGAGCACCCGCAGAAAGACGAAAGCAAGCCCGACAGTCAGAAAGAAAAACAGGACAGCACTGCGGACAGTTCAAGCAAAACAGACAAATGAGGAACTTAATATGAATATTATCCAGCTTTTGCACCCAAAAGCTCTGATAGATTACATCTATGACGACACCACCTGCCGTCAGGCTCTGGAGATCATGGGCAACCATGGATTCACGGCTGTTCCTGTCATCAACCACGAGGGCGAGTATGTCAAAACGCTCTCTGAGGGTGATCTGCTGTGGTTTATGATAAGCCACCAGCTCG
>CAMYUO010000195.1 GCA_947302065.1 uncultured Clostridia bacterium
AAAGAGGTCGAGGTCGATGCTATCTGCGACGGAACGCAGGTATTCGTACCGGGCATAATGGAGCTTGTTGAGAGAACGGGCGTACACTCGGGCGACTCGATAAGCGTTTACCCGTCTTTCAGCATCTCGCAGAAGGTCAAGGACACTATACTTGATTACACAAGAAAGCTCGGTCTTGGCATCGGCATCATCGGCCTGTTCAACATACAGTTCATCGTTGACCCCGAGGACAACGTTTACATCATCGAGGTAAACCCACGTTCGTCGAGAACAGTTCCGTTCCTTTCAAAAGCAACGGGCTATTCGCTGGCTGACATCGCAACTCTCGTAAACCTCGGCAAGAGCCTCAAAGAGCAGGGCATCACCGAGATATACCCGAAGGAGAAGGAGCGCTACTATGTAAAAGTCCCTGCGTTCTCGTTCTCAAAGCTCAGCGGAATGGACGCATATCTGTCGCCTGAGATGAAGTCGACAGGTGAGGCTATCGGTTACGACAAGAAGCTGCACAGAGCGATGTACAAGGCGCTCATCGCATCGGGCGTACATATGCAGAACTACGGCACGGTCGTTGTTACTCTTGCAGACGAGGACAAGGACGAGGCTCTGCCGCTGGTAAGAAGATTCTACAACATGGGATTCAATATCGAGGCAACTATCGGTACAGCCAAGTTCCTCAAAGACCACGGCATCAAGACCCGTGTTCGCCGCAAGATAAGCGAGGGCAGCAAGGATATCCTCGATTCTATCCGTTCGGGATATGTAAGCTATGTGCTCAACACCCGTGCTATCCTGTCAGGTGTGCACTACGAGGACGGCGTGCAGATAAGACGCTGCGCTATCCAGAACAATGTTACGATGCTCACATCGCTCGACACTGTAAGAGTGCTGCTCGATGTGCTTGAAGAAATGACGATAGGTATTTCGACAATTGATGCAGAATAAGTTGCTGGGGGAAACCCTTTTGAAAAAGGGTTATCCCCCAGACCCCTATCCTAAAACTTTTAATGAATTTAAGCCCTATAGGCACAAGACCTATAGGGCTTAAATTGACTAAAGTCTAAGAGAGTATGGAGAACAACACTTTCAAGAGAATACCCACAACAAGTCACAATCTTCGGTCACACAAAAACTACTAAACTTTGAGGCATTTCAGAGTTTACAAAATGGTTTTGCAGTTGTGGCAAGTTAAGTTTGTTGGGAGTGCAAAGCAAAGACCGCCGGCGTGGTGCCGACGGTCTTTTGATGTTGTTGGGAGTTTATGCATTTGGTTTGGTTTTGCCTGCATCTGCTATTTGCTTTGCAAGCTCGTCTGAAACTGCGCCTGTACCGCCGAATACATAGATGTTTTCAGCGCCCTTGTCCTGAAGGAACTTGGTCTGTGCTTCGCTCAGTCCGCCTGCTGCGAGAAGCAGAGGTGCTTTATTTAATGCTGCGAACACGCCGCCTGCAAGTGCATCGGGGAAGTTCTTGCCTGTTGCGATGCAGACAGAATTGCCTGTGAGAACGTCCTTGAACTTCTCGTTGACTGCGATGCAGGTCTCATATCTGTTCTGACCTGCGATCCTGTCTATCTGCTCAATGCCCAGCGCAGTGGCTGCCTTTTGCATCATATCATCTGATATCACACCGCTGCCGCCGATAACATAGGCATTCTTTACGCACTCAAGCTCTTTGAGCGACTCAAGATACTTCGCCGTTTCAGCGTTCATCTCACCGTCTTTGTTCAGATAGATCACAGGAGCCTTCCTGATAGCTGCCACAGAGCTTACTGAAAGCGCATCTGCGTAATCAAGACCGTATACAAAGAAGATCTCTTCCGGTGCGCTGCCGAGCTTTTCAGCAATAGCTGCCGCAGTCGAGAAACGTGAGCTTCCTGCGATCCTCTCAACCGCAAGACCTGCACCTTTCAGCTCGTCCTCTGCCTCCTTGCTGACAGCACCCTCGCCGCCGAGTATTATCACGTTCTTTGCCTTGAGCCTTTTTATCTCGTCAAATGTATCCTTGTTAAGAGCGCCGTTTCCTGTAAGAAGGATAGGAGCATTGAACTTGTAAGCAAGAGGTACACCTGCAAGTGCATCAGCATAATTCATACCATTTGCAAGTATGACAGTTTCCGCAGATGCGCAGCTGACTGCCGAGATCTTTGCTGCGGTTGCATAGCGGTTATTGCCGCTGAGACGGGTTATCTCGTCGAACTTGGCGGTTGTGACTTCGGCGGTCTCACTTGCCTCGCCGTAGTTCATACGGTCAAAATACCATTCCTGGTCATCGCGTACCTTCGTGTAGCCGCTTACCTGTACCTCATAGGTCTTTTCACCCTGTACACCGTGAGCGATAAGCGTCGTACCTGCACCTGTCGTCAAGGCTTCCTTCCAGTCCTTTTCACCCTTTACACGGTACTGTATGCGGTAGCCCGATGGGCAGCTCTCGCTCTGGTCGCCGATCTCAACGATCAACCGTGCGCCGTCAGCCTTGACGCTCTTGATGACGGGCTTTGCGGGAACTATAACAAATGTTTCCCTCGGCTCATAGCTGATGCTGACCTTGTTGCCCTTTGCCTTTGCAGTTACAGATGCAAGACCGCACTTGATGTTGTTGCTGTAAATAAGCTCAAAATCCTCGCCCTCAACAAGCGGTTCAGGCATACTTTCGCCCGAAACACCCGTACACGGCTTTATCTCCTCGCCCGTGTAAGGGAAGACTCTTACATCCGTCCTTCCGTCAAACGGGAAAACAATATCGTTAAAGCTTGTCTTTGTTACAAGTGCCGTCTCTGAGTAGGTGCCTATGCCTTTAACGGTGAAGTATATCCTTGATTTTTTGGAGTCGCCGTCTTTGCAGGTGATCTTATAGGTCGTCGGGTCGGGACCTGCCTCACCCTCGTGGTAGACCTCGTCCTCACCGCACGGGAGAATACCCCACTTCACATTTTCTTGTGTGATGTTTGGTATCCTGTCCATAGCAGTGTGCAGCAGGAATCTGAGAGTTGTGCTGTTGTGCGATTCTGTGCCTGCATAAAGCACGCTGTTGTTTTTAAGCTCAAATATCGTGTCGGTGCCAAGTCTCTGAACATAGCCCTTTATCGGGAAATTATCAAAATTCACCGTACTCAGACTGTCCTCGCCGCCGAGAACATTTTTAGAGTACTCCTCCTTCTGAAGCTCGTCCAGGTCTTTGTAATCTCTCCATTCACCATCCTTGAGAAGATAGCTCTCACCCATGTTGATGATACCCTTGAACGATGTCTGTCCCTGTTCGGAGTTGTTTTCGCTCGGCAGATTCATAACATACTTTCCGTCCTCGGTCTTTTGTGTAACAACGATAGAGTAGCCCTGATACTTTGTCAGCATAAAATCATTCGAGCCGTTTCCGCTGACGTCAAAATAAATATCAAAATCCTTCAGGTCTTCCTTGTGGAATCCGCTGTACTCATACTTTATATTCTTTTCAGCGACCTTGATGCCGTCTGTCGGCTTGTCTGATGACTCATCAAGCAGATACACATCGTAAGTCACCTCTGTGTTGGGGTAGACCGTAAAGCAAGATACCTGTTTAAGCACCTCATCATGCGCTACCCAAAACTTGTTTGCCATCGTTACCTCGTCATCGAATTTAGCCGCTGTCGGCAGGGCAGTAGGCATATAGTCGTGCTGGTCTATACCGTTGACTTCCTCATTGCTTTGCTCAACAACATAGCTTACGGGTGATGACATTGACTTATCGTAATACGAGAGCCAGAAATATCCCGTGTGAACGCCGTTTTCCTCAACGCCCCACGAAGCTCCGCCCTTGTCGGGGAACTCATTGTCGCCGCTTCCCCAGCTGTTTTTCACCAGCCAGGCACCGTTTGCAGGCGGCTGCTTGTTGATAACAACATTCTTGCCGTCTCGCATTTTCATTTCCATAGTTCCCTCAATAAAGTTCTCCTTGGGATAATTGTCGTCCCAGCCTACTATGGTCACGGCGTGGTTGGTAAGTGTCGGGATATATGTGTAGTGCGCCCAGTTATCGCTTATGTACCGTCCGTCCGAGTTATCGCCGGGCATTGATGAATCTGCCTGGAAGGATATCTGAACAGCGCGAAGGTTCAGCAGCTCCTGCTTGATAGCCTTTGTGCCCTCCTCTTTATATGTATAGTATCCGTTCTCGTCAATATAATGTGTCTCGGGAAGAGTATGTGTCTCTTTGATCGAGTAATCGCTTTCAAAGCGGTACTCATCAGGTATCGTCCAGTCGTCAGCCTCGCTGTACGAATACTTTTGCAGCGAGCCGTCCATCCACCTTGAAACGACCGTAGCCTGCTTGCCGTGATACTCAAAGAACTTGTTGCTGCTCTCGTGGCTCGGTCCGATGCCCTGTGCAAGTGCGCAGGTGGAGAACATTGCGTTTCCGCCTCTGTTCATAAACTCAGTAAGGCTTTCGGTGTTGTTCATAAAATCGGGCACGAACTGTCCCTCGCCGTTCTGCGGGCTGCTTGGGTCATTGAGCGCCCTTGCGGAGAACCACGCCAGCTGCTTTTCCGAAAGGTTGAGCGTATCAGCCGTTGCAGGCTTTCCGTCTGCACCGTTGAGCCCTGCACCGAGTATGCTCGATTCGATAGCTGCAATAGTCGCAAAGCTCCAGCAGGTGCCGAATGGTGCCTGCGAGCGTACAGGTGTTGAGTAGCTTTTGCCGTTCACATTACGCAGATC
>CAMYUO010000196.1 GCA_947302065.1 uncultured Clostridia bacterium
AGTTTTCTGTCTTCAATGCGGTTCCAAACTTCCCCAAAGCTCCACAAATACAGGAGGCAAATGGAAATGCAAATGTGGAAAAATACACTATAATTATGAAACATCCTGTCCTCGTTGTGGAGAAAAAAAGTCGGAAGCATCTTCAAAGTCAATGACTGAAGCATCTTCAAAGTCAATGACTGAGCAACTTGAAGAACTCAAAAAGCTGCAAGAACAAGGTCTGATAACCGAAGCAGATTTTGATGCCAAGAAAAAACAGATACTCAAATTATAATTCCAAAGCCCTCACGACGAGGGCTTTTTTGTGCCTTATTGACAAAGCACAAGTCTTGGGCTATAATATAGCTGCGGATATACAGACAAACCGCAGAAAGTTTGGGGTAAAATGAATACCAATCCTTTTGAAGATACAACTCAATGGCTTGACGGAAGCGAAATGCCGCAGGAGGCTGTTGACCATATCATTCGCTCAAGCAGGCTCACTTATTACACTTATACAGCGCTTATTCTGCTCCCGACAGTCCTTATTACCTGCGTTGCTGTTTGCGGTTACATGAAAGATCACAACCCCATAGCATTTGGAATTATATTGTTTTGGCTGCCCGGGCTGCATTTTTTGCGAAGCGGGATCAAGCACGTGCGGATACTCAAAAAGCGGAAGTTCCTGTGGGTAGAAGGAGTCACGGGCGGAATTTTTGCACCAAAGGTCAAGGGCGAAGGACTGCCCGGCATTTTTGTCAGAACAGACAGCAGCGATATTATGATAAAAAACTATCCTTTGCATTCGACTTTAGGGTGGAAAAAAGAGGGTGTCCCCGTCTATTCGGTGATGTTCAACACATACGGCAGAGCATTCTTCAAGGGCGGTTTCTTCCTTGACCCGATAGTTTTTAAAAAGAAAAGATAAAGTCCGGCTATGTCGGGCTTTTTTATTGACAGTATTGGCAAAATAGGCTATAATTATTACAATATAGTATTCGGAGGTACAAATATGTACAAACAAGGTAAGTTTATTATTGCCGAAAAAAAGGCGATCGCCAAAGGCATTTTCGATATGACTGTGCTTTGTCCCGAGATCGCTGCCATTACCCAGCCCGGACAGTTTGCACAGGTGGCAGCAGAGGGCTTTTTCCTTCGCAGACCGATCTCGATCTGCGAGGTGGACAAGAACAAGGGGACTATCCGCCTTGTGTTCGAGGTGAGAGGTCACGGAACGGACAAGATCTCACAGCTTGCAAAGGGCGCTCTTGTGGACGTTATCGCTCCCCTGGGCAAAGGCTTTACGGTGCTTGAAAAGGGCAAAAAGGCTATCTGCATCGGCGGCGGTATCGGCACCCCCCCGATGGTGGAGATTGCAAAGCAGTACGGGGAGAACGCAACTGTGATAAGCGGTTTCAGAAACGCCTCAGTTGTGATTTTACAGGACGATTTTAAGTCAAATGGGAACAGGACTATCCTTTGCACCGATGACGGCACGGCAGGGATAAAGGGCTTTGTGACCGATGCGCTTGCAGGTGAGCTTGCAAAAGAAAAACCTGATATAATCTACGCCTGCGGTCCGATGATGATGCTCAAAAACGTGACAAGGATCGCTGCCGAAAACGGTATATACTGCGAGGTATCCCTCGAACAGCGAATGGCCTGCGGCGTGGGTGCCTGCCTTGTGTGCGTGTGCAGGACCGTGAAAAACGGTGAGGAGTTCAACTCCCACGTTTGCAAGGACGGACCTGTATTTGACAGCAAGGAGGTGGTTTTTGAATGAACAGACTGAGCATTGATTTCTGTGGTGTGAATTTCAAAAACCCGGTTATTCCCGCAAGCGGAACATTTGGCTACGGCAGAGAATACGAGCAGTTCTACCCCCTTTCACGGCTGGGCGGAATATCCGTCAAGGGGACGACCCTTAACAGACGTGAGGGCAACCCGGGACCGAGAGTAGCAGAAACTCCAAGCGGTATGCTCAACTCGGTAGGTCTGCAAAACGGCGGAGTTAAAAAGTTCCTTGAATACGAGATGCCAAACCTTGTGACCAAGGGCACTCGCATAATCGCAAATATCGCAGGTGCGACAGTTGAGGAGTGCGCCGAGCTTGCTTCCATGCTTGAGGGCAGCGCTGTTGACCTGATTGAGCTGAACATTTCCTGCCCCAATGTCAAGGCAGGGGGTGCGGCTTTCGGAACCGACTGCACCATCGCAGGACAGGTCACAAGGGCTGTTAAGGACGCTACGAGCAAACCGCTTATGGTCAAGCTCTCGCCCAATGTGACGAGCATAACCGACATCGCAAAAAGCGTTGAGGCAAACGGTGCCGACGCAGTATCTCTGATAAACACCCTGCTTGGTATGCGGATCGATATAAAAACAGGCAGACCCATACTCAAAAACAACGTAGGCGGTCTTTCGGGTCCTGCGGTATTCCCTGTTGCCGTGAGAATGGTATGGCAGGTGTCAAACGCTGTGAATATCCCCGTTATGGGCATGGGCGGCGTTGCCACATGGGAGGACGCTGTGGAGATAATGATGGCAGGAGCCAGCGCTGTACAAGATCATCGACGGACTTGAACAGTACTGCATTGATAATAACATCGACAACATCTCACAGATCGTCGGCACTGTAAAGCCGTGGTAGTCAGAAATAAGATGTGAGAGATAAGAGGTAAGAGTTCCGCTTTCGGAATGATTCATCAGGGGGGTACAATATGTGGATAGCTATTATGTTTTCGATTCTTGCTTTATCATCTCCCGTGTTAGTAATGAATCTATCGAAAAGGAGCCTTGTCAAAGCGGGAAAGGCAAAAGATAAAAGCGCTTGTAAATGTAAAACAACGGCAGTGATAACGAGCGCTGAGGATTGCGGTGAATTAGATCCCGATACCGGGCGTGGAAAGGACACCCTGGCTTATTATGAATTTGAGGTCAATGGCATTAAGTATCACGGCGCCGATGAGATCTATCCGAACCCTTTTAACACCAAAACCGTTACGGTATTATACGATCCGCAGGATCCAAGTAACAACTGCACCCAATTCGGCAAGCGGCAGGATAACGGCTCTAATTACCTGATCGCTTTAGGGATAATCTTTGGTGTTATCGCAGTCATTATGATCCTGCTCATTATCTGATGATGCTATTGAAGTAAGAATTGCATAATAGTAAAGCAAGAGCGTATGTGTACAGAAATTTGTACATATACGCTCTTTTGTTTGTTGTCCGAAATATTGTACTGTTACGCCGTCTGGTCGAACTGTGAATTGTACAGCTCGCTGTAGAATCCGCCGAGAGCCATAAGCTCGTCGTGGCTTCCCTGCTCGACGATGTCGCCGTCACGCATAACAAGGATAACATCTGCATCACGGATAGTGGACAGTCTGTGAGCGATAACAAAGCTCGTTCTGCCCTTCATCAGATTGTCCATGGCTTTCTGGATACGTATCTCGGTACGGGTATCGACAGACGATGTCGCCTCATCGAGAATGAGTATCTTGTTGTTTGCAAGTATCGCACGGGCGATAGTGAGCAGCTGCTTCTGTCCCTGCGAAACGTTTGATGCCTCTTCATTGAGCACCATGTTGTAACCGCCCGGCAGCGTCTCGATAAATCTGTGAACGTGCGCAGCCTTTGCAGCGGCAATGACCTCTTCATCTGTCGCATCAAGTCTGCCGTAACGGATATTCTCCATAATCGTGCCGTTGAACAGCCATGTGTCCTGAAGAACCATGCCGAATGCCTCACGCAGCTCGCTGCGGTCGAAATCGTTGATGTCGTGTCCGCCTATCTTTATGCTTCCGCCGTTTAAGTCATAGAACCTCATCAGCACCTTGACGAGCGTCGTTTTGCCCGCACCCGTAGGACCAACGATAGCGATCTTCTGACCGTTCTTTACGTTCGCCGAGAAATCCTTGATGATTATCTTTTCCGGGTCATAACCGAACTTAATGTGGTCAAATGTTACATCTGCCTCAACGTCGCCGATAGCCACAGGAGCGTGGTTTTCAGCCTTCTGAGGCTCTTCCTCTTCCTCGAGGAACTCAAACACTCTCTCGGATGCTGCCGCAGCAGACTGTACCATCGAGGATACCTGAGCCATCTGCGAGATAGGCTGTGTAAAGCTCTTTACATACTGGATAAATGCCTGAATATCGCCGACCGACATGCTGCCGTTCATTGCCTTTACTGCTCCGAACACAGCAACTGCAACGTAGCCGAGGTTGCCGACAAAGATCATAACAGGCATCATCATGCCCGAGAAGAACTGCGAACGCCAGGCCGATTTGTCAAACTCCTCTACCGAGGCTTTTTCACGGTTGAATGCCTTTACGACCATGTGACCGCCGTAAACTTCCTCGACCTGTCCGTTAACGTGACCGAGATATTCCTGCTGCTGCTTGAAGTATTTCTGCGAGTGCTTCATTACAAATCCCATTATCAAGCCCGAAACAGGAAGGATAGCCAGCGCTACGAGCGTCAGCGTCGGAGAGATGGTCAGCATCATTATCAGCACGCCTATGATCGTCGTGATCGACGTGATGAGCTGTGTTACCGACTGGTTGAGCGACATGCCGAGCGTGTCGACATCGTTTGTCACTCTCGAAAGCACCTCTCCGTTTGTCTTCTTGTCAAAGTAGTTCATCGGCAAGCGGTTTATCTTC
>CAMYUO010000197.1 GCA_947302065.1 uncultured Clostridia bacterium
TGTCAGGGTAAAAGAAACTTTGATGGAGGATTTCGGTTCTATGCTTGATTGTGCAGAACGGAATGAATTTGTTTATGACGAAACGGAAGTTTTAGAAAGGTTTGAATTAGATAACCTGATTGGTGGTTATTCAGCACTTGTTCCTAAGGGCTTTTCTGCCGGTGATATCGAGCTTATTAAGTCTATCCCGGAGGCTCTTGCCTGCACGGAGAGAGTTTGCTCTTCTGTTAATATCGGTTCGACCAAAACAGGTATCAACCTTGATGCTTGCAAGCTGATGGGACAGATAGTAAGAGAGTGCGCTGAAAAGACAGCTGATAATGCTTGCTTTGGTGCTGCTAAACTCGTTGTGTTCTGCAATGCTGTTGAGGACAATCCGTTTATGGCGGGTGCTTTCCATGGTGTCGGCGAGCCTGACTGTATGATAAATGTAGGCGTCTCGGGTCCCGGAGTTGTAAGAGCTGCGCTGAAAAAGTATCCTGATGCTGATATTGCAAAGATTGCCGATGTCATCAAGGAAATATCCTATAAGATCACAAAGGTCGGTCAGCTGGTCGGAACTACTGCTTCCGAAAGACTCGGTGTTCCGTTTGGAATTGTTGACCTGTCGCTTGCGCCGACACCTGCTGTTGGCGACTCTGTTGCACATATTCTCGAAGAGATCGGTCTTGAAAGATGCGGAACTCACGGAACGACAGCAGCTCTTGCTCTGCTCAATGACGCTGTTAAGAAGGGCGGCGTAATGGCTTGCTCGAGAATTGGCGGACTTTCAGGCGCATTTATCCCTGTTTCTGAGGACGCAGGTATGATAGATGCTGCTAAGAGCGGTGCACTTTGCATAGAAAAGCTCGAAGCTATGACCGCAGTTTGCTCTGTTGGTCTTGATATGATATGTATCCCCGGTGATACTCCGGCTGATACTATTTCTGCGATAATCGCAGACGAAGCAGCTATCGGTATGGTAAACTGCAAGACAACGGCAGTTCGTGTTATCCCTGCGATAGGCAAGGACGTTGGTGAGGAGCTTGACTGGGGCGGACTGTTCGGAAGAGCGCCTGTAATGCCTCTTAAGAAAGAGTCGCCGAGCAAGTTCATCAACAGAGGCGGTCAGATACCTGCACCGCTGCATTCACTTAAAAACTAATATCAATGAAAGAAGGTACTGCTATGAATAAGCCTGCGGTTATGGCATCAATAGTTCTGTATTCTATTGTTTCTGTTGTCTGGCTGGTTTTTGCTGCCTTTTTCATAGCGGAACGCTTTATGATTGATAATACGCAGTTCAATAAGTTCGAGTATGATGCAGCTGTAGAACGTTTTCCATATGGAATAATTATGCTTGTTTTATGGATCGTTAGTTTCGTTTTGCTTCATATTTTTATGAATAAGGCGAAAAAGAATAAAAAGATTTAGTTTGTATATTCGCAGGGGAAACTCTGCGAATAGTTGTTTATACGCATGAAAGGAGCGCAGTCAATGATACTGAGCATTAACACCAACTATACCAAGACCACACCGTTTGAGGAGCGTATAAGGCTTATTAAAAACGCGGGTTTCAAAAGCGTTATTATGTTCTGGAACGGCAGTGATGTTTTTCAGGACGAGCTTTTGTGCGTAAAGGAAAACGGTTTGCGCATTGAAAGCGTTCATGCGCCTTTTCATATGATGAACAATCTCTGGACGGATACTGATCCGATGCAGAGCCTTATAAAGCTTCACGGCGCAATAGATTCGTGCCACAACTTTGCCATCAAGACACTTGTTGTTCATTGTACCGATACAACGACACCGCCGCCTGTCAGCGAGTGCGGAAAGACATATTTCAAAGGCTTGATAAGATATGCAAAGAGCATGAATGTTGATCTTGCATTTGAAAATATTGAGTGTCCCGAGTATCTTGATACTATCTTCGGTGAGTGCGACGACACAAATGTAAAGCTGTGCTATGACCTTGGACACGAGAATTGTTTCTCAAAGGGCAGCGATGTGCTTGGCAAATACGGCGACAGGCTGAAGACTCTGCATATCCATGATAATGATGGAAATTCCGATCAGCACGCAATACCATTTGACGGCAACATAGATATGGACAGATTTATCAGCAAGCTCAAGGAACTTGAATACTACGGCGTGCTTTCGCTTGAGGTCATGCGTGACAGGTCTGATCTGTATGATGATCTGACCGATGAACAGTTTCTTGCAAAAGCTTTTGAGGCCGGCAAAAAGCTGTTTGAGATGAGACAGGGGTGATAGGGTGGATATTAGAGGACTTATCGACTGTCACACACATTGCCGATTTTCACCCGACGGCACCGACGAACCTGCGGAACTTGCCGAAAAAGCTATAGAGCTTGGTTTGACAGCATGGGCGCTGACAGACCACTGCGAGTGCAACACATGGTTTGAGCCTGAGCATTATGGCATCGACAGCGAAACCGCTGACAGTGAAGAGATACTGATGTATAACTGCTGCAAGTTTCACAATGACAGCAAAGAGCCTGTGGATACGCTTAAAGAGCGATTGAATGGCATGATAGAGTTTGTCAGGGGAGTCGAGCTTGGACAGCCTTTGCAGGCGCTTGATATTGCCGAACAGATCATTGCTTACGATGATCTCGATTTTGTTATCGGCTCGCTGCACAACAATGCGGGTGTGCCTGATTTCTACTTTTTGCAGTATGATAAAATGCCTGCGGAGAAGCTTTCGGTGTTGCTTGATGATTACTTCGCACAGGTGCTTGAAATGTGCGAATGGGGAAAATTTGATGTTCTTGGTCACCTGACTTATCCTTTGAGATATATCACAGGCAAGTTCAATATCTCTGTTGATATGGGAAGATACCGTGACATCTGCGCACAGATATTCAAAACGCTTATCGGAAGCGGCAAAGGGATCGAGATAAACACATCAAGCCTTTTCACCGATTATAAAACAACGATGCCTGATAAACAGATGCTTGCGCTGTATAAAGATCTTGGCGGTGAAGTGCTGTCGCTTGGTTCTGATGCGCACTGTGCTGAAAAGATAGGGCAGGGAATTGACGCTGGCGCAGAGCTGGCAAAGGAGTGCGGTTTCAGATACTGCACATATTTCAAAAGGCACAAGCCTGAATTTGTAAAACTGTAACGATAGACCGATGCTTATGGGTATCGGTCTTTTTGCTGCACAAAAAAGACCCGAAGATAAACTTCGGGTCTTTGAGTATCGTAATTTTATTCGCTTACAGCGTTCTTTGCGATAACGTCTGCAACGAGGTTAGCAGGAAGCTGCTCATAGCGGACTTTTTCAAATGTGTATGAGCCTCTGCCCTGAGTGGTCTGACGCAGATACATTGTAAAGTCAGCCATTTCAGCCATCGGAACTTCGGCAACTACCTCGGTGAGTCCAGCCTTGTCAGAAGGATTCATTCCGAGAACTCTGCCCCTTCTCTTATTAAGCTCGCCCATGATGTCACCTGTGTTGTCGTCAGGAACGAGAACGTTGAGAGCGCCGATAGGCTCAAGAAGGATAGGATCTGCAAGTCTCATACCCTCTTTGTAAGCGATGCTTGCTGCCATTTTGAATGCCATTTCCGAGCTGTCAACAGGGTGATAGGAACCGTCAACGAGGATAGTTTTGAGTCCGACGACAGGGAATCCTGCGAGAACGCCCTTCTTGGAGTCCCTTTTCAACTGCAGGGAAGAAGTTCTTAGGAACTGCGCCGCCGAATACCTTTTCTTCAAAGATAAGCTCGTCTGATACGCATGGCTCGAACTCGATCCAAACGTCACCGTACTGACCGTGACCACCGGACTGTTTCTTGTGACGACCCTGTACCTTGACTTTCTTTCTGATAGTCTCTCTGTAAGCGATCTTCGGAACTGAAACTTCAACATCTACGCTGAAAGCATTCTTAAGCTTGCAGATGACAGAATCAAGATGTACACCGCCGAGAGTAGAGATTATCTGCTCAAGTGTATCGGGATCCTGCTCGTAGTTAACGGTCTTATCTTCTTCGAGAATACGTGCGATAGCTGCGGATATCTTGCTCTCATCGCCCTGAGCCTTTGCTCTGACAGACATTTTATAGCTGCCCTTAGGGAACTCGAACGACGGGAACTTAACAACCCTTGCTGCGTCGCAGATAGTGTCATTGGTGTTTACGTTCATTTTCAGAGCAACTACGATATCACCGCAGTTAGCCTCTGCGATATCTGTCTGCTTTTTACCGAGCAGCGATACGAGCTTGCCTACCTTGTCAGCTGCGCCTGTTGTAGCGTTGACAACTGCCTTATTCGGAGATATCTTGCCCGAGAACACCTTGATAAAGGACATCTTTCCTACGAACGGATCGGCAACTGTCTTGAATACAAAAGCAGTCATAGGATCGTTTTCGTTGCACTCGACCTCAACGAGTTCGCCGTTTGCGTCTTCTCCTACCATAGCGTCCTTTTCAGACGGAGGAGGCAGCAGCAGGTCGATCTCCTTGAGGAGCATATCAACGCCTGCAAGATCTGTGCTTGATACGCACACAACAGGTGTGATCGCACCGCTGTTCATACCCTTGTGGATACCGTCAGTAAGCTCTTTCTGTGTGAAAGCTTCACCTGAGAAGAATTTTTCAAACAGCGTCTCATCTGTTTCTGCAACGGCTTCCGAAACGG
>CAMYUO010000198.1 GCA_947302065.1 uncultured Clostridia bacterium
GAGAGCCTAAGAGAATTCTTTTCCAAGAAAGCACCCGCAATAAGTACATTATTTATTGGTGGTATATTGGGCAAGGCAAAGGGTAAAATAACAAAAAACAAGGAGCATTCTATGTCAGAGCACGTTTTTGAACGCATATACTAGGTCGTGAAGAAGATACACAAGGGCAAGGTTGCGACCTACGGGCAGGTCGCCGCAATGGCGGGAAATCCACGCTGGGCAAGGGTGGTCGGCTACGCTCTGCACGCAAATCCCGACCCTGCGCACATTCCCTGCTACCGTGTCGTCAACCGAAACGGCGAGGTCTCAAAGGCATTCGTTTTCGGCGGCGAAAACGCACAGATACAGCTTTTGCGAGCTGACGGCATCGAGGTCACAGGCGACAAGGTCGACCTTTCAAAGTATCAGTGGTGAACACAGACAAAAAAAGAGGTAAGACGATCCTTACCTCTTTATCATTTTATATATCTTATATATCCTTTTCGACATAGTATTTTTTCACCTTGTCAAAATCTATGCCCAATTTGTCGGCTTTGTCAATGGTTATCTTGCAGCCGTTTCTGACCTTTTGCATTATCAGCTTCATCATCGGCTCGCTGACCGCAACGCAGCCGCCCGTATAGGGCTTTGCAAGACCTGTGCAGTGGAAGAAGAAGCAGGAGCCTTTCTGCGGTATGCACTCCTTGTTGTAGCCCATATTCAGACAGTATCTGTACTCATACTTATAATCAACGATGTGCTCGCACTCTTCGGGGTCAAGACCGGGAACGTCCTTGATGTTGACGAATTCGTTGAAGTGCATACCCTCACGGTTGTCGCCCGACCAGTAATGGTCCTCGGTGACCTTTGTATATTCCATCTGACAGCCCGGGTCATCTGCAATACCGAATGCCTTGTCGATAGTGAAAGTTCCTGTCGGAGTTCTTGCGTGATCGCAGTCTGCGTTGCCCATGCCCTCAAGGCCTGTATATCCGGGTGTCTCAAGCAGCATCTGCCACTTGCCGTCCTTGTCCTTTTCGTGCATGCTGACATAAGCCGTTGTATCGCCGACGCCCGCAACGACGATCAGCTGATCTGTGTCCTTGACCGCATCGAGCTTTGTCAGCCAATCGGGCGAGTCAACTACTTTCTGTTCGGTGATGTACAGATAGTTTGAGTCTTTCTTGCTGTCGGTACCTGAGCTGCTGTCTGCCTTTGAGCTTGAGTCGCCGCACGCTGTCAGCATGCTTACGCACAATACCGCCGCTGTCAAAATGCCTGCAAATTTTTTCATAGCTTTCTCCTTTGCTATTTGCCCATAAAAGCCTTTATTTGTGAGATCATCTGTGCCATTTCGTCGTCTGTGCCTATGGTTATGCGCAGGCGGTCGTCGATCCTCGGTTTATTGAAATATCTGATATATATTCCCTTTTCACGCAGAAACTCAAAAATATCCTTTGCGGCATATTTCGGGTGCTTTGCAAAAAGAAAATTGGTCTGGCTCTTTGGCACGTCAAAACCGAGCTCTTTAAGCTGTCTGCTGACATTTTCACGGGTGGTGATGACCTTTCTGAGCGTGCTTTGGAAATACTCCTCGTCCTGCACGCTTGCCACGCCTGTTTCAATCGAAAGTCTGTTTACGGGATAAGAGTTGTATGAATCCTTGACTGCGAGCATATACTTTATCAGTTCAGCGTTGCCGTAAGCCTCGCCTATGCGCATTCCTGCCATTGAGCGTGACTTTGAGAAAGTGTGCGTTATCAGCAGGTTGTCATACTCTTTGATAAGGTCAAGGCTGTCAATGCCGTCATCTGCAAAGTCAACATACGTCTGGTCAACGATAACGATGCAGTCCTTGTTGTGCTCGAGCACGTCCTTTACGAACTCTCTGCTCTCTGCGAGAGATGTCGGCGCATTCGGATTGGCAAAGACGACTCCGCCGTTGCCCTCGCCATAAAGGCTCTTTGCGTCGATGCGGAAATCCTCGTTCACGGGCACGGTGCGGCTGGGTATTTTCAGCAGGTCACACCACACGGGATAGAACGAATATGTGATATCGGGATAGACTATCGGCTTATCGCTGTTGAAAAACGCACGGAAAGCCGTTGCGAGCACGTCGTCCGAGCCGTTTGAAACGAACACGTTGTCAACGCTCAGACCTGCTCTTTTCGCAAGCGCTTCTCTCAGCGGACCTGCGTCTGCGCTCGGGTATCTGCGCATATCCTCGGGCTTTGCCCTGTCAAGTATCTCACGCACCTTTGGTGACGGTGGATAGGCGTTCTCGTTAGCGTTGAGCTTGATGATGCCATCGCTCTTGGGCTGTTCGCCTGCCACATAGGGTGTTATGTTTATCAAATTCTTTCTCCAAAGCTGTTCACTCATTTTACTACCTCGTCCTTTTTATTTTCGCTGTCCGTCTTTTTTCTGCCCTTTCCGAAAAGTCCCACCGATGTTCCGAACGCTGCGCCGAAGCACAGACCTATGCCTGCACCTGCCGCAGAATGCATTGCGACCGACCATATCAGGCACATACCTATCGTAAAGCACAGAACGCTTATCACAGTTGTTATTTTCAAATCATTCTCCCCTTTATCAAGTCGGCAATATCCTTTTCCCCATGTTTCACGATGTACTCGATAACGTCACGCTTTTGCAGTATCTTTTGGGTGATGTTGTCGCCGAGCTGTCCGAAAAACTCTGTCATTGACACCTGCGACTTTTCTCTGATGCTTTTCAGAAGCTCGGTATCTTTGAGCTTTCTGTCTGCCTCGCTCTTGGGCCATCCTTGTCCGAACGGCTCTGAAAGCAGCGCTTTAACGGTGTTTTCAAGATTCTGCGCACCCGAAAAGGTATAGTCTTCACCAAGCGGCAGAGATATCGCATTGCCGTTGTTTATCTGTGCAAACAGGTAAGCATCTTTCGGCGTGGGTGCATATGCGCACAGCACACCCGGCATATTATTGCACGCAAGCATCATGCCCTGCCCCGAGGAACAGCCCGTCACGACAAAATCGACACTGCCGCTTGCAAGCAGCAGCCCGACAAGCACGGACACCTCGATATAAGAATACTTTTGCTGCTCATCTGCCGTGCAGCCGAAATTGAATATCTGCGAACCCTTTGGCGCAAACCTGCTGACGGCACTAAAGATAAGCTCGTTTTTTTCTGCCTGCGAGCTTGCCTGAATGACCCCAATTTTCATTTTTGTCTCCCTTTGTCTGTTTATTGCTGCACGTCGGTATCTATTATCATCTTTTTGCAGTCAGGACAGAAATGCGCCTCTATTTTGAAAGTCGAAAGATTGCTCTTTGCCGCAGTCAGACGGTGCGCACCGCCCATTCTGTCGAACATCGACGCTCTCTTGTCGCCCTCTTTCCAGGCGATGCCCTGCCTTGCGTCACCCGACAGGATACCCTTTTTCATTTCCTTTTTGCAGTACGGACATTCCATTGTTATCTCCCCTTTTGAATCGTCAAAGCTTATCGACGGTCTTATTGTGACCATCCATAGATATGTATTCTATATCTTTGCTGCCGTCAGCGTGTCTTGTTACAGATACCATATCAGCGTATATCCCACAAGTATCTAACGAAAACTGCGTATCACCGTTGCGGAAAACGCCCAGACAGCAGATGCGCATATCCTCAGCGAGCATCTGCTCGGTATAGTTTCCATTGAACATACCCGCCTTGCGTATAAAATAGCCCGCAGCAATATGCGATATCTCATAGCTGACACGGTACCAGTCCGCCACAAGCTCTTCAAGCTGTGCATAGCAGCGCCCTGCCTGTGTGGTGTCGGGCGTGTCGGCGTCGATGTACACCGAAACCTCTTGTTCCTGTGCGCCGTTTGCCGCAAGGTTTATATAGCATTCGTAACCGAACTCATCCGTCGGCGGATTGTTGATATAATAAAATGTTCCGAGCGGTGAATCAAAGGTTATCTTTTCCTCTTTCGGTTTTTCGGGTTCTTTTTTCTTTCTACTGAACAGTCCCATTTCCGAGATCTCTCCGTTTCCGTTTTATCATAGTAAAGTGCTAATATGCTACCACGATAAAAAGTATAGCACACAAACGCCTGCTTGTCAAGTCTCAGCGTTTGCCCGTTCTTATGAACTCTATCAGCTTTTCGACATCGTCGAACTCGTCGTAATCGCCCATGATGCCCTCACGGTGATAAACGATGCCTGCTTTCTCGTTGCGCTCAAGGCAGTCGAGCAGCTCTTCTTTTCCGTATCTGCGAACAAACTCGGTAAAACCGAGCGGCTTTATCTTCTCGGCAAAAAGTCCTTTTCTGCAATCTTTCTCGCCGCACTCATAGCATGACGTGATGTCCTTTGCGATGCAGCATTTTCTGTTTTCGCATCATTCGGCGTCCTGTCACCAGTCCAGCTCCATAAAGCCGTCTTCACCGCAGCCCTTGCATTTGACGTTCTCGCTGCAAAGGCAGCAGGCAAGTCCGCACCTTGCGATACCCAGTTCTCTTTTCATTTTTGTCCTCCGTTTCTCTCCTAACATCAAGAGTATCAAAGAAGCTTGCATTGCCAATATTAACAGGTTTTTTCTGCCACAGAGTAACCGTTACCACGGTTACTCCCGAGAGAAT
>CAMYUO010000199.1 GCA_947302065.1 uncultured Clostridia bacterium
CCTCTGTGCAATAAAGTCGATCTCCTTATCCTTGTTTTTGCCGATATAGACATCATAGCCTCTGCGTTTCATTTCGAGAAATACAATGTTTTCAAGCATAGCAGAGAGCATTTTGCTGTCAAATCCCATCTGGCTGTATTTGAGTGAAATATCGGAAAGATAGTATTTTTCAAATGTTTTAAGCACAGCCTTACCTTGTATATCATAACGCTGGCAGGGATAGATAATGAAAGCCTCTTCAAGCCATTTGATATAGTTGTAAACCGTCTCAACAGACAATTCACGCTTTTCATTTTTCAGAAACTTAACAACTGTATTGGCAGAAAAAGTCTTGCCGACATTTTCTATAATATATTTTACGACCCTGTCAAAAAGCTCCTTGTTTCTGATTTTATGACGCTTTGAAATATCCCTTGTGATTACAGAAGAATATATGCCCTCTACCACCTGATATGCAGTCTTTGTTTCAAAACTGCTTATTGCAATAACCGGGAAACCGCCGTATCTTATATATTCATCAAGCATAGCTTTGCCATCGGAGATATCTTTACCTTTGAAAGTCAGATACTCTCTCAGCGAAAGCGTATATGCAGGTATGGAAACATACCGCCCTGTCAGATATGTTGAGATCTCACCGGACATCAGCTTTGAATTTGAGCCCGTCACATAAATATCGACATCATCGTTTTCAAGGAGATCATTGAGCACCTTTTCCCAACCCTTGATCTCCTGCACCTCGTCAAGTATCAGATAGCAGCGACCCTTACCCGATATTGCAGACTTGATATCATTGTACATATCCTTTGCTGACATTTCATCATATTCCATCTCGCTGTACCTGCGGACAACGATTCGGTCAGGATCAACTTCCCTGGAAACAAGCTCATCTCTGAACATTTCAAGGATAGTAGATTTGCCGCAGCGGCGCACACCTGAAACGATCTTAACAAGAGGCGTGTCAATGTATTTCAGTAATTCACATACATAATCAGGACGAAGTATCATATTATCACCTTCCGAAAGTTTTCTCTATTATACCAAATAAGCATCTCGAAGTCAAGAGTTTTTTCGATATACAAGAAAAAAGTTTAAACAGCAGATTGGTTTTTAAACATTGGATTGTGTCATAATACAAAAAAGACAGCAGCTCCGAATATGTGGTTAAATCCCGCACGGAGCTGCTGATCTTTTATGTGTTCTTTTCACGTAATCATTTTGAATTGCAGCTTCAATTATACTGGTCAAGTTCTTCCATCCTAAAGCCCAATCCCGTACCCTGCGCCGACACCTATTGCGGCAGAAAGCACAATCAGCTTGATAGGGTGTACCTTTTTGAATGCCAGCACAGCGGTCAGCGCAAATATGCCGATGAAAACCCAGAAACTCGCTGCCGAAAACGCAGAGAGGTGCAATCCTGTCGGGAAAAACACCGTCCTTGAAACAGAGATGAATGCTGCGCCTATCATTCCCACGACCGCAGGTTTAAGACCGAGCATAACTCCGCCGACAGCCTTGCTTTTGCAGTATTTTTCATAAAACTTAGCGATGATAAGTATAACGATAAACGACGGCAGAACAATGCCGAGAGTTGCTGTCACCGCTCCGAAAATGCCTCCCGTTTTAAGCCCGACGAACGTTGCCATATTGACAGCAAGCGGTCCCGGAGTGCTCTCGCTGAGCGCCACAAAATCAACAAGCTGTTCCTGCGTCAGCCAGCCGTTGTTTTCAGCCTCGGCTTGTATCATCGCAATCATTGCGTACCCACCGCCGAATGTGAAAGCGCCTATCTTCAAAAATATAAGGAAAAGTTCAAGCAGTATCATCACGCTTCTCCTTTCCCGCCGTCAGCGACCAAAGCAGACCGAACAAGCCACAGCCGATTATCACAAAGACAGCATCAATTTTCAGAAAAGCAGTGAGAACAAGCGACGTCCCCATA
Source organism: uncultured Clostridia bacterium (assembly GCA_947302065.1). Taxonomy (GTDB): domain Bacteria; phylum Bacillota; class Clostridia; order Oscillospirales; family Ruminococcaceae; genus Hominimerdicola. The sequence goes on from CAMYUO010000199.1 coordinate 1,940, forward strand.
ATAAAATATGAGATAAACTTTTTCTTTGATGCCTTGAACATCATCCACAAAGCTTTGAGTATCAGCGCCAGCACCGCCGCACGAATACCCATAAATGCGTAGCGCACAGCCTTGTAGCTTTGAAATTCCGTAAGTATCAGAGATAAAAGGGATATGATAAGAAAAGACGGGAGCACTACGCCAAGGGTTGCCATAAAAGCACCCCGGAAGCCTGCCCTGCGCCAGCCCACAAAGGTAGCGGCATTTATCGCTATCGGACCGGGGGTGGACTCGGAGATGGCAACAATGTCGGAAATATCCTTTTCACTCAGCCATTTTTTGTTTTCGCAGACCTCTTTTTGTATCAGCGGTATCATGGCATATCCGCCGCCGAACGTGAATGCACCTATCTTCAAAAAAGTCAGAAACAGTTCAATGCTTTTTTTCATACCCTCACCTCACCGTGTTCATTATAACACAGCAGAGTTCAGCCGTCAATACAAACTTGACATAAGTCGGAAACTGTGATATAATCGACATAAGTCAGAAAGGAGATGTGACTATGCCAAGACCGCAGAAGACGCGCCGTATCTGCTGTTACCCAGATTACTGGAGCTTTGCGCCCGATCAGGACAAGGCGAACGATATGGTGACAATGTCGCTGGACGAGTTTGAAACGATACGCCTGATAGACCATCAGGGCAAGACTCAGCAGCAATGCGCTGACGAGATGAACGTTGCGCGGACCACCGTCACGGCTATCTATGACAGCGCACGAAAAAAACTCGCACAGGCTCTCGTCGAGGGCAGGCGCATCGTCATTTCGGGCGGAAATTACACGCTTGATAACACGGTCTCTGAGGAGGTCGCACAGAAAGGAAAGACTATTATGAGAATTGCAGTAACCTATGAAAACGGACAGATTTTTCAGCATTTCGGCAGAACAGAAATGTTCAAGCTGTATGATGTTGCAGACGGAAAGATAATCAGCGAGCAGCTCGTCGGCACAGACGGTGCTGGACACGGCGCACTTGCAGGTTTCCTGAAAAACGCACAGGCTGATGTGCTTATCTGCGGCGGCATCGGCGGCGGTGCACAGATGGCTATGCGCGAAGCAGGCATCACCCTTTACGGCGGAAACTCAGGCAGCGCGGACGAGGCTGTCAGGGCGTTCCTTGCACAGACACTTGTGCACAACGACAACCCGACCTGTGACCACCACGGTCACGAACACGCAGCAGGTCACTCCTGCGGCGACCATGGCTGCGGAAGTCACAGCTGCGGTAATCACTAATTAAGATAGCAGCGCTACAGCGGAAAAACAGCTGAATAATAACAAGCAAGCCCGAGAGCGATAGAAACGCTTTCGGGCTTTTTGTCTTGCAGATACGACATCGTTTTTAATCGATCGGGATTCTCATTTCAACTGTTCCTGCGTCATTTTTGAGTTCCTCGAACCCCATCTTCTTATACAACGCATATCCTACGCTCATCACCTCAGGCTTGGTAGTAAATCTGGCTTGCTTGATGTTTAACTCACGGCATTTTTCAATCAAGGCATTGATCATAGGTCTTGCATAACCCAGACCTCGATATTCGGGCTTTATGTATAATCGTTTTGCTTCCGCTTTGTTAGCTTCTGTCCTCTTGATTGCAGCCGTTGCAACAGGCTTATTCCCGTCATATCCAAGCAGCAAAGCGCCGTCCTTATAAAAACCTTCGAGGTCTGCCAGTTCTTTGTTAAGAGATACAAAGCAGGCTTCTGCACCTTTTATTTTTGAATACTCCAAAATCAGTTCTTTAGCGGCTTCATAATTATCACAGTCTCTGATTTCAATCATCTTTGTTCCTCCTATTATTCCTTTTGATTCCGATTTATTATTCGCAATAGCAAAAAGGATTCTTTCTAATTTTGGTTGTATATTAGCTTTGCAATATCCGCAGGCTTGAGAATTCTGCCTGCTGAAACGACCTTGCCGTTCACGACAAGCGCAGGCATAGACATCACGCCGTACTCTGATATTTTTTGCACTTCGGTGATAAACTCGACCTTGATATCCGTGCCCTCGAATGCTTTGAGAGCGTTGTCATAAAGCTGATGACAGGCTTTGCAGCCGGAACCAAGCACCTTTACATCTGCTTTTGCGCCGCTGTTTAAACGAACAGGCGGCTTTTTGTTTCCGCTGTTTTTCTTACTGAACAGTCCCATATCAGAACCTCCTATGTTATGTAGTCTTGTATCAGGTTGAAACTGTACCCGACAATGATTATCCCGACTGTGCATATCGCCGTGAATATCGCCAGCAGCTTGGGTTTCACCGCCTTGCGCAGCATTATCAGCGACGGCAGCGAAAGCGTTGTCACGCCCATAAGGAACGCAAGCACAACGCCGAGCTGTGCGCCTTTTGCAAGCAGCGCCTCTGAGATAGCGAGGCAGCCGAAGATGTCTGAATACATCGGTATTCCGCAAACGGCTGCGAGGATAACGCCGAAAGGATTGCCTGTGCCCAGCACGCTCACGATAAAGTCCTGCGGTATCCAGTTGTGGATAACTGCGCCTATCCCCACACCGATGAGGATATATAATATCACCTTTCTGACCGTTGCAAGAACCTGTTCCCACGCATATTTCGCACGGTCACGCTT